>PULL01000276.1 GCA_003550945.1 Thioalkalivibrio sp.
CAGCGCCCTCGCTGGCCCGCCCGGCGGCGTCTTCCATCAGGAACAGAACGCGCACGCGACTACCCTCCGGGATACTCGGCGGAACCCGAATCGTGTGATGTTCCACGGCGGACCGGCGTCGTGCGCGTCCGCCACGCGCTCGTAGAGGGCGAGCAGCCTTTCAGGATTCATCAGCGGGGGAAGGGCCTAGCGGAAACGGATCCGCTGTGGCTGGCGAATCGAACAGCCCACGCTGCTGTCCCAGCACGGCCGAATGAATGTCCTCTTCGGTCAGGTCGTATTCCCGCTTGATTTCGTCGCTGGTCATGCCGGCGGCCAGGCTTCCCAGGACGATCGAAACCGGTACGCGTGTGCCGCGTATCACCGGCCGCCCGTGGCAGGTGGCGGGGTCGATTGCAATGCGGTTGGGTGGAATCATCCGGATTTGCTCCTTCCCGTGAACTCCGGTCGCCTTGTTACCGGTCCTCGCGCAGGCGACCTTCGACGTACTTGTGGAGAATGCTTGCGGCCAGGGTCTGGTAGGGAATGCCTTCCGCCAGTGCTTTCTTCTGAAGGCCGCGCAGATCCCTGGAGGAGAGCCGGATATTGATCCGCGCATCCTTCCTGAACATCGCTTCCGCGTATTCCCGATGCCGCTTCCGCATGTCCGCTGCATTGGGCGCCTGCTTGAGCTCCCCGGCCTCAAAGGCCTCCAGGAGTTCACGCTCGTTTTGATCCAGCCTGCTCATCTCGGACCTCCCAGATAGGTCTTGGTCGCTTTCCGGCTCGGAATGATCGTCTTCAGAAAGACTTCGTCTTCCGACTCCACGAAGGGCACGAGATAGACATACCCCTCCATTTCGATCACGTGGATCTGCTGGCCTGGATAACGCTCCTGATTCGGGTGCTCCAACGTATCCAGAATGCCGCCTGCCGACATCTGGAACACGACATCCTCGAAGGAAACATGCCTTTCCTGTCGCAGTTGCCTGTTCTTCTCCGGATCCCAGGTGATCGGCTTCATTGGACCCACGGTAGCACAAAAGGTGCCTTTTGTACTCAGGGGTCTCGTAATGGGGAACATGTCCAGTTCATGGCCCGGGCATGGTCAACCAGATGCCGGGGCACTCCCCGCACCAATGTCTCCGACAGGATCGCCTTCAGTTCGGCCCGGATGGCTGCCACCTCAGCCTCGGCGCTATTCAGGTCTTCCAGCAGCTCCTTGGGATCGCCGTGGTCTTCAGCGACGGTGTGCGGGTTTTTGATGGGCTCCCGGGGTCGGACCAAGATATATCACTCTATTTGTTCGCCAAATGGGCCAGTGACGGGGATGAATCACGCCTTCAAAGGCCATTTCAGCGGTCAAAAACGGCCGCCGAGAATGAATGTATCGTCTCGCTACGAAATACGATCGCACAACAGGCACAACAACCCGCGCGCAAGGCGACACAGGGCGAACAGGCCTCTTCGAGTTCCGGAAACGAGTGATGGAGGCTGGGGTCGGAATCGAACCGGCGTACACGGCTTTGCAGGCCGCTGCATAACCACTCTGCCACCCAGCCAGGGTGCGGGACCTTCACGTGCGCAGTGAGCTGCGCCCTAAACGCAAAACCCCGGCGGCACCGGGGTTCGCAGGATTCTGGAGCGGGAAACGAGACTCGAACTCGCGACCCCAACCTTGGCAAGGTTGTGCTCTACCAACTGAGCTATTCCCGCAGCGGTTCCAGGCCGCGTATTTTACAGACTCCGCGAATCCCGTCAACAGATATCGCAATCCTCTGATTTCTCTACGGTTCCGGAGGGCGCGAGCGAATCGCGCGCGCGGAATCGTTCTGGTGAAGATCACGGCTAGAAGGCCCAGCCGGGACACCAAGCTACAGGTGACAAAATACCGCGTGAGCGGCAGGATAGCAGGTTCGCGCACAATCGGTGCGCGCGCCATTACGCACGAGGTAACCGGCATGAACCGCAGGACCTGGAATCGGCGGGACGCGCTCTCCTTACTGCTGGCGGGAGCTTTGGCGCCCGTCGTGGGGTCCGCGCGCGCGGACGATCGCCCCAACGAACCCCGTATTGGCCTGGCGCTGGGCAGCGGTGGCGCGCGGGGGCTTGCGCACATCCAGGTTTTCGAAGTCCTGGACGCGCTTGACCTTCGTCCTCACAGGATCTCAGGGGCAAGCATCGGCGCAATCATGGGCTCGCTGTACGCCGCCGGCCTTTCCGCGAACGATATCCATGACGCCCTCGACACCGTGACCAAGGCCCAAGATGAGACCTGGTTCGAGGCCATTCTCTCCCGGGACCTGTTCCGCTGGCTGCGTTTCGTCGAACCCGGCGTGGCCCGTGGTGGCGTGGCGCGATCCGACGCCTTCGTCGAATTCCTGAAGGAAACCGCCGGCGTTTCCCGGTTCGACGAACTCGAAATCCCGCTGCAGGTGGTGGCCACCGATTTCTGGACCCGGGAGATGGTGGTCTTCGACAGCGGCGAGCTGTGGCCCGCAGTTCAGGGCAGCATGGCCGTACCGGGCCTGTTCAAGCCGGTCGAACACGAGGACCGCCTGTTGGTCGATGGCGGTCTGACCAACCCGGTCCCCTTCGACCTGCTCGAGGACTGCGACCTGATTATCGCGGTCGATGTGCTGGGAACCCGCACACCCGAGGGGGCTGAAGAAGTCCCTTCGTCGATGGAGAGCATCTTCAACACCTTCCAGATCATGCAGAGCTCGATCCTGGCGGAAAAACTCCGGCGGATCGAACCCGACATCCTGGTGCGGCCCGAGATCAAGGACATCCGCGTGCTGGATTTCTATCGGTTCGAGGACATTTTCGAACAAGGACGCCCCGCCCGGGACGCGCTCGAGGCGGAGCTGCGCGAGCTCCTGGGGCGGTCGGGAGACTGAACCAGCGCCCGGTCACGCCACCCGCCGCGCCGCCAGCATGTACTGCACCATCGACACCAGCGTCAGCACCGCGGCGAGGTAGAGCAGCCACTCGCCGATCGCGAACATTGGGAGTGGGCCAAGCGGCACCGCCCACAGCAGCAGGAAGATGGAGACCATCTGCGCGGTCGTCTTGACCTTGCCGACCCAGGAAACCGCAACGCGCGCCCGTTTCCCGATTTCGGCCATCCACTCGCGCAACGCCGAGATCGCGATCTCGCGCCCAATGATCACGATCGCGGCGATGCTGATGCCCAGCGCCGCGGACGAATCGACCACCAGCACCAGCGCCGCCGCGACGATCAGCTTGTCCGCCACCGGGTCGAGAAAGGCACCGAAACGCGATTCGACCTCGAATCGCCGAGCCAGGTATCCGTCCAGCCAGTCGGTGAACCCCGCCAGCGCGAAAATCAGGGCCGCGGCGATCCCGCCCCAGGGCGCGGGCAGCGCATAGAACAGCACCACCATCAGCGGGATCAGGGCGATACGCGACCAGGTCAACCAGGTGGGCAGTTTGCGTAGCATCTCAACTCTCGTGAAAACCCTCGTAGATCGCCCGGGCCAACCCTCGGCTGATGCCGGGGACTTTCGTCAGCTCCTCGGCGCCAGCCCGAGCGATGCCCTGCATGCCGCCGAAGTGACGCAGCAGCGCGGCGCGGCGCTTCGGACCCAGGCCTGGAATGCCCTCCAGCCGCGATTCCCGCCGCGCCTTGGCACGCCTCGCCCGATGCCCGGTGATCGCAAAGCGATGGGCTTCGTCGCGGATCTGCTGGATCAGGTGCAGGGCGCTGGACTGCGCTGGCAGTATAGAAGGGCCATCCACCCCACTCAACACCAGTGTTTCCAGTCCCGGTCGCCGCTCCGCGCCCTTCGCCACGCCGACCACGCGAAGGTCCTCCATCCCGACGGCCCGCAGCACATCGAGCGCCTGCGCCACTTGCCCCTTGCCGCCATCGATGAACAGGATGTCGGGCACCCGGCCCTCCCCTTTCTTCAGCCGGGCGAAACGGCGCTCCAGCGCCTGGTGCATCGCCGCGTAGTCGTCGCCAGGCTCGATCCCGGCAATGTTGAACCGCCGGTAATCGGATTTGATCGGGCCTTCGGGCCCGAACACCACGCAGGACGCGACGGTGCCCTCGCCCTGAGTGTGCGAGATGTCGAAGCACTCCATCCGGGTGGGCAGCTCGGGCAGGTTCAAGGCCTCGGCCAGTGCCTGCAAACGCGCCTGCTGCCCGGCCTTCCCCGCGAGATGAGCCTGCAGTGCCAGCCGCGCGTTGCGTTCGGCCATCCGCAGCCACTCGGCCCGCTCCCCACGCGGAGACCATCCCAGTTGCACGCGGCTCCCGCGACGCTGTTGCAGAAGCGCCTCCAGCGCCTCCGGGGCTTCCGGCCGGTGCGAGACCAGCACCCGGCGCGGCGGCTCCCGCTCCGCGTAGTACTGCGCGAGAATCGCGGCCATGATCTCGGCGTCGTCGGCTTCCTCCGGCAGGCGCGGGTAGCGCACGGTGTTGCCCAGATTCTGGCCGTTGCGTACGAAGAAGATCTGCACCGCCGCCGTGCCACCTTCGCGCGCCAGCGCAAAGACATCGGCATCGCCCTCGCCTCCCGCCACGTATTGCTGCTCCGAGATCTGGCGCAGGTTCGCGATCTGATCGCGCAGCCGCGCCGCGTGTTCGAAGCGCAGATCGGCCGCCGCGTTCTCCATCCGCTGCACCAGGTCGCCGATCACCTGGTCGCTGCGCCCTTGAAGGAAACGCACCGCGGCATCGATATCCGCTGCGTACTCCTCCGGCTCGATGTACCCGACGCAGGGCGCGGTACAGCGCCCGATCTGGTACTGCAGGCAGGGCCGGCTGCGGTGCGCGAACATACTGTCTTCGCACTGGCGCACGAGGAAGAGCTTCTGCAGCAGGTTCAGCGTATCGCGCACCGCGACCGCAGACGGATACGGCCCGAAATAGCGGACGCCTTTCTTCCGCGCACCTCGGTGAAAGCCCAGCCGCGGGTATTCGTGATTGGAAACAAAGATATAGGGGAAACTTTTGTCATCCCGTAACAGGATGTTGTAGCGCGGACGGTGGCGCTTGATCAGGTTGGCCTCGAGGAGCAGCGCTTCGGCCTCGGTTTCGGTCGCCGCGACACGAATCGCCGCAATCTGGGCCACCATCGCGCGTGTTTTCGGGCTGCGTTCTCCGGCGGTTCGGAAATAGCTGGCGATGCGCTTGCGCAGGCTCTTCGCCTTGCCGACGTAAATCACCGTGCCCTCGGCGTCCAGCATCTGGTACACGCCGGGGGCCTGCGTGCAACTGCGCAGGAATGCCTTGTGCTCGAACGGGACTGTGGACTCCTTCATGCGCTTCAGGATAAACGCGCGCGGATCTCCCGGAACAATGCCTCGAACATCTCAGGCGTAAGGCGGCGGGTCTGGGTGTTGTAACGCGAGCAGTGATAGGAGTCGACAAGAACCCGCTCTCCCCCGAGGTCATGCTCGGCGCCGTGGGCGAAACGGTGTGCAGCGGCGGGCCGCCCCAGCGCGCGCAGGACCGCGTCATGGGCAATACGCCCGAGCGCGAGGATCACCTGCGGCGACACGGCGGCGATTTCCGCCGCGAGGTAGTCGTTGCAGCTGCGGATCTCCAGCGGCGTGGGTTTGTTCTGCGGCGGCAGGCACTTCACCGCGTTGGTGATGCGGCAGTCCACCAGCGCAAGACCGTCGTCTTGACTCGTCGCAAGCGGCTGCGTGGCGAAACCGAAATCGTGCAGCGTCTGATACAGCAGGATGCCGGCGTAATCGCCGGTGAAAGGCCTCCCGGTCGCGTTCGCCCCGTGCATGCCGGGTGCGAGCCCGACGATCAGCAGCCGCGCGTCCATCGGCCCGAACGGCGCGACCGGGGCCGCATGATACGCCGGGTAGTCGTGACGCACGCTCTGAAGGTGCTCGGCCAGGCGCGGGCACCGGGTACAGACCGGGTCGAAGATGGACGAAACGTTCACCAGCGCGAGTAGGGATGCCGGGCGAGTTCGGTGTTGTAGTAGCGGGGATCGCCGGAGACTTCGTCGCCAAGCCAGTCGGGCCGTTCGAAGCGTTCTTGCGCGTCTTCGAGTTCGACCTCCGCGACGATCAGGCCCGCGTTATCGCCAGCGAATTCGTCGATCTCCCAAAGGTGCTCGTGGTGGCGAACCTCATGGCGCGTCTTCTCAACCACCTGCCCGGCAAGCTCCGAGAGCAGCGCCTCGGCCTGCTCCACCGGAATCGCATATTCGAACTCGAGCCGTTCGACGCCGAGCGTTGCACTCTTGATGTTCAGGTTGGCCTGGTCGCCGTCGATTCGAACCCGCACCGAGGCGCGGTCGTTTCCGCACAGATAACCCTGGCGGAGCGCCCGGGATGCCTGCACCATCGAGCGCCATTTATCGTTTTTCAGCAGGAATTTGCGTTCGATTTCGCGAGGCATTGGTGAGGTTTCAGGCCTACATCCGGATCAGGTTTGCGCCCCAGGTGAAGCCGCCGCCGAAGGCCTCGGTGAGGATCAGCTCACCGGGCTTGATCCTGCCATCGCGCACCCCGACGTCCAGTGCAAGCGGGATCGACGCGGCCGAGGTGTTGCCGTGGGTCTCGATCGTGACCACCACGCGATCCATCGACATCGCGAGCTTTTTCGCGGTCGCCTGGATGATGCGGATGTTCGCCTGGTGCGGAACCAGCCAGTCGATATCGCCCTTCCCGATCCCGTTGTGCTTCAGCGTCTCGTCGACGATCTGGTCGAGCGTGTTCACTGCCACCTTGAACACCGCGCGCCCCTCCATGCGGATCTTGTCGTCGGTGACGTCGTTGCGCGAAGGCCCTGCCGGCACTTCGAGCAGCGAGCGATGGGCGCCGTCGGCGTGCAGGTGGGTGGAGATCACTCCCGGCTCGTCGGACCGCGAGAGGATCACCGCCCCGGCCCCGTCGCCCCACAGGATGCAGTTGCCGCGGTCCGTGTAGTCGGTGATCCGGGACAGCGTCTCGGCACCCACCACCAGCACGTGCCGGCATTGCCCACCCCGGATGAACTGGTCCGCGATCCCCACCGCGTACACGAAGCCGCTGCAGACCGCCTGAATGTCCAGCGCCGGGCAGCCTCCGACTTCCAGCTTCGCCTGCAGCAGGCAGGCGGTGCTCGGGAAGATCTGGTCCGGGGTCGTCGTCGCGACCAGAATCATGTCGAGCTCGGACGCTTGCAGTCCCGCCGCGTCCAACGCCCGCCGGGAAGCATGCAACGCGAGATCGGAAGTCGTTTCGCCGGGTGCCGCCATGTGCCGCTGGCGGATCCCGGTGCGCTCGAAGATCCACTCGTCGCTGGTGTCGATCATCTTCTCGAGATCGGCATTGGTGAGCACGCCCGAAGGCAGGTAGCTACCGGTACCCGAAACGCGGGCGTAATTCACACTTCCACCTCCTGGCGCAGCATGCGGCCGAGTTGCTTGTCGATCCGCTGCGGAACATTGGCCTCGGCCTCCTTGCGCGCAATGCGGATGGCGTTCTGGAACGCCAGCTCGTCCGCGCCGCCGTGGCTCTTGATCACGATCCCCTGCAGACCGAGCAGCGAGGCGCCGTTGTAACGTCGGGGGTCGATGCGATTGCGAAAACGGTTCAGCACCGGCAGCGCGGCCAGCCCGCGCAGCTTGGTGATCCAGGAGCGCTTGAATTCCGCCCGGATGTTGTCGGAGATCATCCGCGCGACACCCTCGCTGGTCTTCAGTGCCACGTTGCCGACAAAGCCGTCGCAGACGACCACGTCGACATCGCTGCAGTAGACGTCGTTGCCCTCGACAAAGCCGATGTAGTTCAGGGAAGACTTTTCCAGCAAGTGGGCCGCTTCGCGCACGCGGTCATTGCCCTTGATCGCCTCGGAGCCGATGTTGAGCAGACCGACGCGCGGGGCTTCGAGGCCGTCGATCGCAGTGACCAGCACTGACCCCATCACCGCGAACTGGTACAGATGCGCCGCCTCGACGTCGACATTCGCGCCCAGATCCAGCATGTGCGTGTGACCGAACAGCGACGGCAGCGCGGTGGCGATCGCGGGACGATCGATGCCGGCCAGGGTTTTCAGCACGTAGCGCGCGGTGGCCATCAGTGCCCCGGTGTTGCCGGCACTGACGCAGGCGGCCGCGCTGCCCATCTTGACCAGGTCGATCGACTTGCGCATGGATGAATCGCGCTTGTTGCGCAAGGCCACTGCGGGCAACTCTTCCATCCCGACCGTCTGGGACGCGTGCACCACCTGCGCCCGGTGCTTCAGCGTCTCCGGCCAGTGCCGCATGTGTGCCGCAACCACGGCCTCGTCGCCCACCAGCAGCAGGTGGATGTCGCCCATTTCCTGCAATGCGCTGAGCGCGGCCGGCATGATCACGGAGGCCCCGTGGTCTCCGCTCATCACATCCAGCGCAATGGTGTAGCTGTGACTCATGCCGATCGCGACCTGCCCTCGCCTGCCATGCTCCGCCGCACCACTCTCAACGGAGCGATCGGTGCGTGCTCACCGGTTTCAGGAATCCGCGCGCCTGTCGAAGATCAGGCGCCGGCACGCGGGGCCGCAGGACCGTGCGGCCCGGGAATCAACCTTGCATCCGCAGAGAACCCGTTTGCGCCGGACCAGCCGACCGTACACCGGCAAGCGGCGCCGTGGCCAGAAGCGAAGCCTGGGCGAGGAAAGCGAGGTTCAGTCCTCGTCGTCCTCGACGGCGACGTCCTTCTGGATCACCTGACGCCCGCGGTAGAAACCGTCCGGGGACACGTGGTGCCGGCGATGGACCTCGCCAGTGGTCGGCTCGATCGAGAGCGTCGCGCCCTTCAGGGCGTCGTGAGCCCGGCGCATGCCGCGCTTGGAAGGGGTGGTACGGGCTTGCTGAACGGCCATGATGCTGTCTCCAATTTCCGAGTCCCGGAAAACCGGGCGCAGTTTATAAGGTTTGCCGGGCCGCTGTCAGAGCGGTTTGCGCAGATTCTTCAATACCGCGAACGGACTGTCTTCCTCTCCGCCGCGTCCCTCGCCCGGTTCGAACTCGCGCCGCACCCCCTCGCCGCAGTGATCGTGCCGGGGCGAGAGGGGCAGCGCCAGAAGGATTTCCTCCTCCACGAACCCGGCCGGCCGCAGAAGACCATCGGCGTCCAGCTCCAACACGTCCTGCCCTTCTCCGATCGCCTCAGGCAGACCCTCAGGGCCGGCCAGCACCACGTCGGGTTGCAGGCTGAACCGCCAGATCATCGGCTGCAGGCAGCGCTGACACTGCTGCCCCAGCTCGCCGGCAATCGTTCCCTGCAGACGAGTCTCCCCGAGCAACCCGCGCTCCAGGCCGATCGCCACCTGGACCCGGAAGGTCGACTCCTCCGGCACCACCCGGGCCAGCCGCGGCAAATCCCCCCGACCGAATTCCCCCTCCCACCGCTGGTCGAGGGCACGCGGCTGGAAAGGGTCGAGGGAAAGGGGGATACGGGTCATCTCAAGGGCGCGGAATATACGCGCGCGCGGGTTTTCTGTCAAAGCGAACAGGGGCTTAACTTGCAGCACCGCCAACGCTTTTGGATACTGCACTGCCAAAAACCGCACAGGACACCCGGGCGTGATTCCGATCCGCAAGCTCCTCATTGCCAACCGCGGCGAGATCGCCGTGCGCCTGATCCGCGCCTGCGCGGAGATGGGCATCACCTCGGTGGCCGTGTTCACCGATGCGGACCGGCACGCGTTGCACGTGAAAAAGGCCGACGAGGCCTACTCGATCGGCCCGGACACGATGGGCGGTTACCTGAACATGCACCGTCTGATCAACGTGGCCCGGGCAGCGGGATGTGACGCTGTCCACCCGGGCTACGGCTTCCTCTCGGAAAACCCGGAGTTCGCGGCCGCCTGCGCTACGCGCGGCATCCGCTTTGTCGGACCCTCGGCACCGGTGATCCGGCGCATGGGCGACAAGGTCGCGGCGCGCGAGGCGATGATCGCCGCGGGCGTGCCGGTCGTGCCCGGATCCGAAGGCAACCTGGAGAATGCGGAGGCCGCACTGCCGGTTGCGGAACGGGTCGGCTATCCCGTGATGCTGAAGGCAACCGCCGGCGGTGGCGGCCGGGGTATCCGGCTATGCGAAGATCCCGACAGCCTGCGCCGGAACTTCGAGCGCGTGCGCTCGGAAGCCACCCGGGCCTTCGGGAGCACCGAAATCTTCCTGGAAAAGGCGATCGTCAATCCGCGCCACATCGAGGTGCAGATCCTGGCCGACGCCTACGGCAACGTGATCCACCTGTTTGAACGCGATTGTTCGATCCAGCGCCGGCACCAGAAGCTGGTCGAGATCGCGCCCTCGCCCCAGTTGACCGACGCCCAGCGCGCGTACGTCGGCGAGGCGGCGGTAACTGCGGCACGGGCCGTGGGCTACGAAAACGCCGGCACGGTCGAATTCCTGCTCGACCACGACGGTTCGTTCTACTTCATGGAAATGAACACCCGCCTGCAGGTCGAACACCCGATCACGGAAATGATCACCGGGATCGACATCGTGCAGGAACAGCTGCGCGTGGCGGCCGGGCTCCCATTGCGCTACCGGCAGGAAGACATCACCCGCCGTGGCTACGCAATCGAATTCCGGATCAACGCCGAAGACCCGGAGAACGACTTCCTGCCGAGCTTCGGCCGGATCACGCGCTATTTCGCGCCCGGGGGTCCGGGCATCCGCACCGATGGCGCGATCTACACCGGCTATCAGATCCCGCCCCAGTACGACTCGATGTGTGCCAAACTGATCTGCTGGGCGTTGGACTGGGATCTGCTGCTGAACCGGGCCGACCGCGCATTGCGCGACATCGGCGTGTTCGGCGTGCGGACGACGATCCCCTATCACCTCGCCATCGTGAATCACCCGAATTTCCGCTCCGGCTCCTTCGACACCGGGTTCATTGCCGCACACCCGGAGCTGACGCATTTCCCGAAGAGCCGCCCGAACCGCAATCTCGCCGTCGCCATTGCCGCTGCCCTCGCCGCCCACCACGGCCTCTAGGACCGTCTCATGAGCCGAGTACACATCACCGACCTGACCCTCCGTGACGGGCACCAGAGCCTGATCGCCACGCGCCTGCGCACCGAAGACATGCTGCCCATCTGCCCACAGATGGACCGCATCGGCTTTTACTCGCTGGAGGCCTGGGGCGGCGCCACCTTCGACGCCTGCGTGCGTTTCCTGAAGGAGGACCCCTGGGAGCGGCTGCACCGGCTGAAGGCCGCGCTGCCGAACACGCCGCTGCAGATGCTGCTGCGCGGGCAGAACCTGCTCGGGTACCGACACTACGCCGACGACGTGGTGCGCAGCTTCGTGCAGCGCAGCGTCGCCGGCGGCATCAGCATCATCCGCATTTTCGACGCGATGAACGACACCCGCAATCTGCGCGTCGCGATCGAGGCCACGCGCGAGGCCGGCGGCCACGCCCAGGGCACCATCTGCTACACGACGAGCCCTGTGCACACCTCGCGCCAGTTCGTCGCGATGGCCCGCGAGATGGTCGAGATGGGTGCACAGAGCATCGCGATCAAGGACATGGCGGGGCTGCTCACGCCCAACGCCACCCGCGAGCTGGTGTCGGACCTGGTCGATTCAGTGACGATACCGATCCATCTGCACGTGCACGCCACCTCCGGACTCTCGGAGCTTTGCCAATGGCAGGCGATCGAGGCCGGCTGCCGCCACATCGAAACCGCGATGTCGGCGTTCGCGGGCGGCACCAGCCACTCGCCGACCGAAAGCATGGTGGCCGCGCTCGCCGGTACCCGCTACGACACCGGGCTCGACCTCGAGGCCCTGCAGGAAATCGGCACCTATTTCCGCGAGGTGCGGAAGAAATACGCGCGCTTCGAGAGCGACTACACCGGCGTCGACACGCGGGTGCAGATCAACCAGGTGCCCGGCGGCATGATCTCCAATCTCGCGAACCAGCTGCGCGATCAGGACGCGCTCGACAAATTCGACGCGGTGCTTCGCGAGATCCCCACCGTGCGCGAGGACCTCGGCTATCCGCCGCTGGTCACGCCGACCTCCCAGATCGTCGGGACCCAGGCGGTGATGAACATCCTCGCCGGCGAACGCTACAAGGTGATCACCAACGAGGTGAAGCACTACCTGATGGGCCACTACGGGCGCACGCCGGGCCCCGTGAACCCGATCATCCGCGGCAAGGCCATCGGCAACGCCGAGGTGCTGGAATGCCGGCCCGCAGACCGCATTCCGGACGAGATGCATACCCTGCGCAACGAGATCGGCGAGCTGGCGGGCAGCGAGGAAGACGTGCTGACCTACGCGCTGTTCCCCGAAGTCGGCCGGCAGTTTCTGGAGCAGCGCAGCGACGGCACTCTGGTACCGGAGCCACTGAACCCGCCGCAGGCGACGACGGCGGAGGGCTGCCCTGCCCCGGTCGAATTCAACGTGACCTTCCACGGGGAGACCTATCACATCAAGGTCACCGGCAGCGGCCACCGGCGCGAGGACTCGCGGCCGCTGTACGTCACCGTGGACGGCCTCCCCGAGGAAGTTCTGCTCGAGACGCTCGAAGAGATGGATGTCACGCCGGGGGCAGTGACGGCCATTGGCGAAGGCCCGAAGCGCACTCGCAAGGCAGGGCCGCGACGGGCCACCCGCCCCGGGGATGTCACCACCTCCATGCCCGGGACCGTGATCGACGTGCTGGTCAGCGAGGGGCAGGAGGTGAAGGCCGGCGATCCGGTACTGGTCCTGGAGGCCATGAAGATGGAATCCGAGATCCCCGCGCCGATCAGCGGCGTGGTGAAGGCCGTGAACGTCGCGAAGGGGCAGGCCGCGAACCCGGACGACGCGCTGATCGAGATCGAAGCCTGAATGGCCTCGGTTCGCACCGTCGTCCTCGGTTCGACCTCCGCGTACCGCCGCGGCCTGCTGCAGCGTCTGCGGATTCCCTTCGAAACCGCCAGTCCGCAGGTTGCCGAGGACCGGCTGCCCGGAGAGACGCCGCGGGCACTGGCCCAGCGTCTGGCGCAGGCCAAGGCCGCCGATGTCGCGACCCGCTATCCCGATGCGCTGGTGATCGGTTCCGACCAGAGCGCCGGCGTGGGCGAGCGCGTCCTCGGCAAGCCCGGGAATCACGAACGGGCCGCCGAGCAGTTGGCGGCCCTGTCCGGCCAGTCGGTGGTGTTTCACACCGGCATCTGTCTGATCGACACCGCCAACGGACGCGAGTGGCTGGACGTGGTGCCGTACACGGTACACGTGCGCGAACTCGACGCCGCCGAGATCGAACGCTATCTGCGCCTCGACCAGCCCTACGACTGCTCAGGGAGCTTCAAGTCGGAAGGGCTGGGGGCATCGCTGTTCCATCGCATGGAGGGCGACGACCCCACCGCCCTGATCGGCCTCCCGCTGATCCGTCTGAGC
>PULL01000250.1 GCA_003550945.1 Thioalkalivibrio sp.
AGACAAAGCCGTCGTCGCCCTCGGCGCAGGAAACGGTTGCGTCCATGCCGTCGGTGAGCACTTCGGTGGCGTCGCCGCAGCCCACAACGGCCGGAATGCCCATCTCGCGCGCGATGATCGCCGCGTGGCAGGTGCGCCCGCCGCGGTTGGTGACGATCGCGGAGGCGCGCTTCATGATCGGCTCCCAGTCGGGGTCGGTCATGTCCGCGACCAGAATGTCGCCCTTTTCCACGGTGTGCATCGAATCGGGGGAGTCCACCACACGGATCCGGCCGGCGCCGATGCGTCCGCCAATCGCCCGCCCAACCGTCAGCGGCTCCTTGTCGTGGGCCGCAAGGCGATAGGTTTCACTGACGCCAACCTCCGCACGGCTCTCGACGGTTTCGGGGCGTGCCTGCACGATCATCAGTTCGCCGGTCTCGCCGTCTTCCGCCCACTCGATGTCCATCGGGCGCCCGTAGTGGTCTTCGATGGCAATCGCGTAGCGGCCCAATAGGTGCACCTGCTCGTCGCTGAGGCAGAACCGCGACTGCAGCTCGCCCGGCGTATCCTCCACCCGCGTTCCGCCACCATCGGTCAGCACCATGCGAATCGCCTTGCTGCCCAGTGTCCGTCCGATGATCGCGTGCTTTCCGGCGCGCAACCCGGGCTTGTAGACCTGGTACTCGTCCGGGTTCACCGACCCCTGCACCACCGTCTCGCCCAGACCCCACGCGCCGGTGATGAACACCGCGTCGCGGAATCCGGTTTCCGTGTCCAGCGTGAAAATCACGCCGCTGCAGCCGATGTCCGAGCGCACCATGCGCTGCACGCCGGCCGACAGCGCGACCTCGTCGTGCGCGAAGCCCTGGTGCTCGCGGTAGGCGATCGCACGGTCGTTGTAGAGGCTGGCGAAGACCTTGCGCAGCGCGGACAGCACTTCGTCGATGCCGCGCACGTTCAGGAAGGTTTCCTGCTGCCCGGCAAAGGACGCTTCGGGCAGGTCCTCCGCGGTCGCGGAGGAGCGCACGGCCACCGGCACATTCTCGCCCAGCGTCGCATAGCGGTCGCGCACCATCAGTTCAAGCTCGGGGGGTAACGGGGTTTCCTCGATCCAGTCCCGAACCTCCCTGCCAGCACTTTGCAGTGCCTGTATGTCGTCGATGTCCAACCCCTCCAGCCGCGCCTTGATGCGACGGTCCAGGCCGTCCTGCGCGAGGTGGGCGCGAAAGGCATCCGCGGTGGTCGCAAAGCCGCCCGGCACCTGCACCCCCGCCTCGGCCAGGTTGCCGAGGAGTTCGCCCAGCGAGGCGTTCTTGCCACCCACCTGGGCCACGTCGTTCATCGTGAGTGCGGCCAGATCGATTACCCAACTCATTAGCCTTCTCCTTAGCGGATGGTTTCAGCGAATTCCTGCACCGCGGCCGGGCTGCCGTTCACGTCGGTGAACGTGGCCTGGTCCTCGGTCAGTTGCACATAAGCCTTGAACCTTGCACTGATGTTGTTCAGGTAGGCAACCGGCTCGCTACCCCGGACATAGCCGTGGCGCGCCTGCGAATGATACTTGCGTTGCGACAGCAGGAGCATTGCGTTCTCCACGTTATCGAACCAGCGGTCGCGATCCCAACCTTTCTGGGTGGCGAGCCGGCGGGCATCCAGCACGTGCCCCAGTCCGGCGTTGTAGGCGGCCAGCGTGAACCAGATGCGGTCCGCAACGGGCAGATCCTCGGGCAGGCGCTGCCGCACCCAGTCGAGATAGCGAACGCCGCCGCGAATGCTCTCGACGGGGTCATCGACATTCTGCACCCCGACCTGTTGTGCCGTCAGCGGCATCAGTTGCATCAGACCCTGCGCACCCATCGGCGAACGCGCGGTCGGATCGAAACGGCTTTCCTGGTACATCTGCGCGACGATCAGGCGCCAGTCGAAATCGTAGGCCTCGGCATAGCGCCGAACCACGTCGTCCCAGGGTGACAGCTGACCGGCCGCGCGGACCAGATCGTCGAACTTGCGACGGAGACGGCGCTCGTCCTCGAAATGGCGGCGATAGAGGATGTTGTAAAAGGCGCTGCGGTGCTCCTTGCGGAAGAACTCGTTCAGGGCCCCGAGCAGCTCGGTATCGCTCGAACGCACGGCCCAGGTGTGCGGTACGGGCGAGCCCGCCTCGAACTGCCTGCGGATGTCGTCGCGGCGCGCCATCTCCATGGACAGCAGGTGTCCTTCGACCACTGCATGGTCGAATTCGCCTGCGACCAGCCGGTTGACCAGGTCTTCGATGTCTCCCCCGATTCCCGGTAGCGGCAGCAACCCGAAACCGTACTCGCTCGCGTGTGACTCCAGCTCGGTCCAGAGCATGCTGCCCGCAAGTGCCGCGACGGTGCTGCCCGCGACCCCGCTCCAATCCTCGATCTCGTCGGCGTCGGCCCTGCTGATCAGGTACGGCTGTGCGTGATGCCAGGGATTGGTGAAGCTGACTGCCGCGTATCCCGTCTCGACCGGCTCCAAAAACCCCCCTGCGATGTCTGCGCGTCCTTCTTCCAGCCAGGTGAGCAGCACTTCCTGGTGCGGCGGAACCACCACCTCCAGCCGCATGCGATGCTCTTCGGCAAAGCGCCGGGCGAATTCGTATTCGAAACCGACCAGCTCACCGCGCCACAGAAAATAGGAGGCGGCGGTATTGGGCAGGAGAATGCGCAGCCTGCGTCGCTCGCGCAGCTCGGGGAGATCGGCCACAAAGCGCGCCTCGCGCGGCCGGGTTAGCTGCTCCATAGTCAGAAAGCGGTTCAGCGCCGCCAGCAGTTGCGGCGTTTCTGGCCGCACGGCCCAGGCGATCGCCTGCCGCTCACCGAGCGGAAAAGCCAGGCGCAGGTCGTCCCGATAGCTCAGGTACATCTCGGCGATGTTGCTGTCCCGCACCGTCGCATCGATCTGCCCCGCCACCAGC
>PULL01000268.1 GCA_003550945.1 Thioalkalivibrio sp.
GGGACCGGCTCCGGCGCGATCGTGCTGGCACTGAAGAAAGAACGACCGCGACTGGAGGCCTGGGCCAGCGACCTCTGCCCTGCGGCCATCGCGGTGGCGGCAGCGAACGCCCGCAGCCTGGGGCTGGCTGTACACTGGTTCTGCGGGCGCTGGCTGGAAGCGGTGGCTCCGCACCCAACGTTCGACCTGATCGTCAGCAACCCGCCCTATGTCGCCGCCGACGATCCGCACCTTCGGGCCGGCGACCTGCGCTTCGAACCGCGGAGCGCACTGGTGGCGGCCGACGCCGGACTGGCCGATCTGCGCGCCATTGTCGAGCAGTCCCGTTCCCGGCTGAAACCCGGTGGCTGGCTGCTGCTCGAGCACGGCGAAGCCCAGGGGCCTGCCGTGCGTGCGCTGCTGCTGGACGCCGGCTACCGGGACGTCGCCAGCCACACCGACCTCGCAGGGCTGGAGCGGATTACCGAGGGGCGCATCCCGGCCTGAACCCCGGGGGCTCTCGCCGGCTTCCCGGGAGTATTCGGCCCACTGGGCAAATCATCGGAGGCCAACTACCATCTAAGCCATGGACACGACCGTTTGCGCACGGGAAATCGTCTTTAGCGGTCCGCACAGCGAGGCGGACCAGGCGCCCCCGGCCGCGCTGCTGCTCGCCGACTCACCCCTGGTCTCCGAAGTGGCGGTCGCCGGACCGAACCGCGTGCTGGTCCGGTACGATCTGCGCGAAGTGACGTTTTCCGAGATCGAGTCCGCACTGGAGGAACTGGGCTTCCACCTGGACAACAGCCTGTTCACGCGCCTGCGCCGCGCCTACTACACCTATTGCGAGGACACGCGGCGCGCCAACCTGCAGATCAGCTCGAACTGCTTCGGGCATTGTGCGCGACGCATCTTCGTGCGCCACTACCAGCAGGGCGAGCACGGATGCCGGGACCAGCGGCCCTCGCATTGGCGCTCCTACTGGTGACGCCCCACCAGCCGGGGCACCCACCCGATCCCCGATGAACGACGATCTCCTGCTGCGCTACAGCCGCCAGATCCTGCTGCCGAACATCGGCGCCGAGGGACAGGACCGCCTCGCGGCCGCCCACGCGGTCGTGATGGGTCTTGGCGGGCTGGGTTCACCGATCGCCGCTTACCTGGCGGCCGCCGGGGTCGGGCGACTGACCCTGGTCGATTTCGATCACGTCGACCTCAGCAACCTGCAGCGGCAGATCCTGCACGGACAGGCCGACATTGGCCGACTCAAGGTCGACTCGGCGGCGGACAGCCTGCAACGGCTGAACCCGGGATGCCGCCTGAACCGGGTGGCGCGCCGCCCGGACCAGCCGGAACTGGAGACGCTGTTCGCGGATGCCGACGTGATTCTCGACGGCACTGACAATTTCACCAGCCGGGCGCTGATCAACCGGGCTGCGGTCGCCACCGGGGTGCCATTGGTCTCCGGGGCGGTGATCCGCTTCGAGGGGCAGCTCACCACGTTCGACTTCCGGAATCCGCATGCAGCCTGCTACCACTGCCTGTACGGGGACGGCGGAGAACTCGGCGAGACCTGCGGCGAATCCGGAGTGCTCGCGAGCCTTCCGGGGGTGATCGGCAGTCTGCAGGCCACCGAGGCGCTGAAGCTGCTGATCGGCCTGCCGACACTCGCTGGAAGACTGCTGCTGGTGGACGGACTCACGATGAACTTCCGGTCGCTCACGCTGACCCGCGACCCGGCCTGCCCGGTCTGCGGCACGGCCGCCGCCGCGGGCGCATGAGGCAGCCCGCAGCCGGAGCGCCTGAACACAGCGTGACCTCTGATGCCCGTGGGGGAGATACCCGCAGAATGAAACGAAGCCACGGACGAACTCGGATGGACGCGGAAGCAAACGGCCGTACGCGATCTGATCACGCATTCCGTGCAGTGGGTGTTCTTCCGTGGCTATGCGCTCACGCCGACCGTATCCGTGGCGCGTGCAGCCAATCCTCAGTGCCGGGTGGAACCCACGTCCGGCTGGGGTTCGGCGGCGGCGAACAACGCCTCGGCATCCACCGCATCGAGACGGTATCGCGCGTTGCAGAACTCGCAGGTGACGACGATTTCGCCCTCCTGCGCCAAGGTCGCGCGCACCTCGTCCGGACCCAGCCCTTTCAGCATGTCCTGCACCTTGTCGCGCGAGCAGCCGCAGGCGAAGCGCATCTCGTGTCCGGCCAGCAGCCGCACCCGCTCCTCGTGGAACAGACGGCCGAGCAGGTCTTCGGCCGACAGGCCCAGGAGTTCTTCCGTCGACACGGTGTCGCTGAGCAGGGTGGTACGCGTCCAGTCCTCGGAGTCGCGCGGGGTGGGCGCGCCATCGGGCCCGGGCATGCCCTGCAGCAGCAGTCCCGCGACACGGTCCGGGCCGGCCGCCAGCCAGATCCGTGTCGGTAGCTGTTCGGAGCGTTCGAAGTAGCCGTCCAGCGCCGCCGCAAGCGAGGGGCCCTCAAGCGCCACAACGCCCTGATAGCGCTCGCGTCCCGCGCCCGGGTCCAGCGTGATCACCAGCCGGGCATCGGCACCGAAAATCTCGGTGAGGTCGCCCTCCGGCACCTCGCCCCGGTAGCGCGCCAGCCCGCGCAGCGCGTGACTGCCCGTCGCCTGCACCACCAGCATGTGCAGCGGACCGGAACCGGTGACCTGCAGGATCAGGGAACCGTCGAATTTCAGCGTCGCCGCGATCAGCGCGACGGCCGCATAGGCTTCGCCCAACTGCCGGTGCACGGCCGGTGGATAGCGGTGGCGCGCCAGCAGCGCCTGCCAGGACTCGTCGAGATGCACCCACTCGCCACGCACCGGAGTGTGCTCGAGCAGGAAGCGATGCAGCGTATCCGAGTCCGTCATCATCCCTCCCGGAACTGCCTTCCCCTTGCGGGCGTTCAGTCCCCCTGAAGCCGGGCGCGCAGCCGCTCGTTGACCTGCGCCGGATTGGCCTTGCCCTGGGTTTTCTTCATCACCTGCCCGACAAAGAAGCCGAACAGCTTGTCCTTGCCGGATCGGTATTGCTCGAGCTGCGAGGGGTTCGCGGCGATCACCTCGTCGATGATCCGGTCGATCGCACCGGTATCGGTGATCTGCTTGAGCCCGCGCGCAGCGATGATCCTGTCGGCGTCGCCCTCCCCCGCCCACATCGCGTCGAATACCTCCTTCGCGATCTTGCCGGAGATGGTTTCGTCCTGGATCCGGGTCAGCAACTGCGCCAGCGCCTGGGGCGCGACCGGGCTTTGGCCCACTTCCAGCTCGGACCGGTTCAGCGCCGCAGTGAAATCCCCCATCAGCCAGTTCGCGGCCAGCTTGGGCGCGTCGCAACCAGCCACCACCGCCTCGTAGTAGTCCGCAAGCTCGCGGGTCGCGGTCAGGGTGCCGGCATCGTACACGGACAGCGCATAGTCACGAATGAAACGCTCGCGCTTCGCATCCGGCAGCTCCGGCATTTCGCCGCGCACCGACTCGATGTCCTGCGCGTGTATGGTCACCGGGAGCAGGTCGGGGTCCGGAAAGTAGCGGTAATCGTTGGCCTCTTCCTTCGACCGCATCGACCGGGTCTCGTCCCGGTCCGGATCGTACAGACGCGTCTCCTGCACCACCGTGCCGCCTGACTCGAGCAGATCGATCTGACGCTCGACCTCGAAGTTGATCGCGCGCTCGACGAAGCGGAAGGAATTAAGGTTCTTGATCTCGGCGCGCGTGCCGAACGCCTGCTGACCCTTCGGCCGGACCGACACGTTCGCATCGCAGCGGAAGCTGCCTTCCTGCATGTTCCCGTCGCAGATCCCGAGGTAGCGTACCAGCGCATGCAGCTTCTTCATGTAGGCCACCGCCTCCTTCGCCGAGCGCAGGTCCGGCTCGGAGACGATCTCGACCAGTGGCGTGCCGGCGCGGTTCAGGTCGATGCCCGTCATCGCCCCAAAGCCCTCGTGCACGCTCTTCCCTGCATCTTCCTCGAGATGTGCGCGCGTGATGCCGATGCGTTTGCGACCACCGTCTTCCAGATCGATCTCGAGATGACCGCGCGCGACGATCGGCAGTTCGTACTGGGAGATCTGGTAGCCCTTCGGGAGGTCCGGGTAGAAGTAGTTCTTACGCGCAAACACCGATCGCGGCGCGATCTCGGCGTCGATCGCGAGGCCCAGCATCACCGCCTTGCGCACCACCGCCGCGTTCAGCACCGGCAACACGCCGGGCAGGCCGAGATCCACCGCACAGGCCTGCCGGTTCGGTTCCGCACCGTAGGCGGTCGCGGCTCCCGAAAAGATCTTCGACGCAGTGTTCAACTGGGCATGAATCTCCAGCCCAATCACGGTTTCCCATTCCATTCTTCGTCCGCCCCCTACGCGAAGGCCGCCGGCATGCGCTGATGCCAGCCGGTTTCCTGCTGGAACTGGTGCGCCACGTTCAACAGACGCGCTTCGTCGAAATAGTTTCCGATCAGCTGCAACCCCACCGGCAGATTGCCGATGGTTCCAGCCGGCATCGACAGACCCGGAAGACCCGCCAGATTCACCGCGATGGTGTAGATATCCGAAAGGTACATGCGGATCGGGTCTGCGCTCTTTTCGCCCAGCCGGAAAGGAAGCTCGGGGCTGGTCGGGCCGGCAATCACGTCCACCTGCTCGAAGGCGCGCCGGAAATCGTCGGCGATCAGCCGCCGGACCTTCTGCGCCTTCAGGTAGTAGGCGTCGTAATAGCCGGCGGAGAGCACGTAGGTGCCGATCATGATCCGGCGCTTGACCTCGGCGCCGAAGCCTTCGGCGCGCGAGCGCATGTACAGGTCCATCAGGTCGCGCGGATCGGCGCAGCGGTGCCCGTAGCGCACTCCGTCGTAGCGGGCCAGGTTGGACGAGCACTCGGCGGGGGCCACCACGTAGTAGGCCGGAACCGACAAGCCACTGTTCGGCAGGCTGACCTCGACCAGCTTCGCGCCGCGCTCGCGCAGCACCGCGAGCGCGTCCTGCACCACCCGGCGCATGTCGGCGTCCAGGCCCTCGCCGAAGAATTCCCGGGGCAACCCGATACGCAGATCCTTCAGGTCGCGGGCGAGCCCGGCGGTGAAGTCCTCGACGGGGCGCTCCACGCTGGTGGAATCGCGGGGGTCGAACCCGGCCATCGCATTCAGCATCCGGGCACAATCCTCCGCGCTGGCGGCCATCGGGCCGCCCTGATCCAGGCTGGAGGCAAACGCGATCATCCCGTAGCGGGAGACCCGCCCGTAGGTCGGCTTGATGCCGGTGACCCCGCAGAACGCCGCCGGTTGCCGGATCGATCCGCCGGTGTCGGTGCCCGTGGCGGCGGGCACGAGCCGCGCAGCCACCGCCGCCGCCGACCCCCCGGAGGAGCCGCCGGGCACCCGTTCCGGGTCCCAGGGATTGCGGACCGGGCCGTAGTAACTGGTTTCGTTGGACGAGCCCATCGCGAACTCGTCCATGTTGGTCTTGCCCAGCATCACCGCACCGGCGGCGTTCATCCGTTCGACGACGGTCGCGTCGTAGGGGGCGACGAAGGCGTCCAGCATCTTCGAACCGCAGCTGGTGCGGACCCCTTGCGTGCAGAAGATGTCCTTCTGCGCCACCGGCAGCCCCAGCAGCGGTGCCTGCTCGCCCTTCGCGAGCCGCCGGTCCGCCGCGTCGGCCGCGGCGAGCGCGAGTTCCGGTGTCACGGTCACAAAGCTGTTGATACCGGCGTCCAGCCGTTCGATCCGCCCGAGGTAGAGCTCGGCCAGTTCCCGGCTGCTGATTTCACGGGCCTGCAGGCGGCGCGCCCAGTCCGAAAGGGTGTCGAGTGTCATGGCTCGGGGTTCCGTCGCTGGACCGGGGGGGCGGTCATTCGATCACGCGCGGCACGAGGTAAACGCCGTTCTCCACAGCTGGCGCAATGGCCTGGAACAGTTCGCGCTGGTCCGGCTCGGTGACCGTATCGGGGCGGAGCCGCTGCTCGGCGTCCAGAGGATGGGCCATGGGCTCGACGCCTTCGATTTCGGCCGCGTTCAGGGTTTCGACGAAATCGAAGATGTCGCTGAGAGCGGCCGCGAAACCCTCGGCCTCGCGGTCATCCACGGCCAGACGCGCCAGGTGGGCGATCCGGCGGACTTCGTCACTGGTCAGGGACATGGCGGCAGCTTCGACGTATAGTACGCGGGAGCGCAAAGTTACCACAAAGCCCACCTTGCCCAAAGCAACGTGGGCTTGCTAGAGTTCCGCGTCTTTTCCGCCCGCCACCCGCATCAGGTCTAGCCATGTTCAAACGCATCCTGGGGCTGTTTTCCAACGACATCTCCATTGACTTGGGTACCGCCAACACACTGATTTACATGCGCGGGCAGGGAATCGTGCTGAACGAGCCGTCGGTGGTAGCCATCCGGCAGGATCGCGGTCCCGGAGGACCGCGTTCGCTGGAGGCGGTCGGCACCGAGGCGAAAAAGATGCTCGGTCGTACCCCGGAAAACGTGATCACCATCCGGCCGATGAAGGACGGCGTGATTGCGGACTTCACCACGACCGAGAAAATGCTGCAGCACTTCATCAAGAAGGTCCACGAGCGGCGGGTGTTCCGCCCCAGCCCGAGGGTGCTGGTCTGCGTGCCCTGTGGCGCCACCCAGGTCGAACGCCGGGCGATCCGCGAGTCGGCCTTCGGCGCGGGCGCACGCAAGGTCTATCTGCTGCAGGAACCGGTTGCGGCCGCGATCGGAGCCGGCATTCCACTGGACGAGGCGGTCGGCTCAATGGTGCTCGACATCGGCGGCGGCACCTCCGAGGTCGCGGTTTTGTCGATGAACGGCATCGTCTACTCCGAATCGGTGCGGATCGGTGGCGACACGTTTGACGAAGCGATCATGGCCTATGTGCGCCGCAACTACGGGGTGCTGATCGGCGAGGCGACGGCGGAACGCATCAAGCACGCGATCGGTTCGGCGTATCCCGGAAAGGACCTGCTGGAAATCGAGGTGAAGGGCCGCAATCTCGCGGAAGGCGTTCCGCGCTCCTTCACGCTGAACAGCAACGAGATCCTCGAGGCGCTGCAGGATCCGCTGCACGGCATCGTGTCCGCGGTGCGCACCGCGCTGGAACAGACCCCGCCCGAGCTCGGCGCAGACGTCGCCGAGCGCGGCATCGTGCTGACCGGGGGCGGAGCGCTGTTGCAGCAGATCGACCGGCTGATCATGGAAGAGACCGGCATTCCGGTGGTGATCGCCGAGGACCCGCTCACCTGCGTGGCGCGCGGCGGCGGACGCGTGCTGGAGATGCTCGACGAGAAGCGCGTCGACTTCCTGACCAGCGAGTAGTCGTTCCCGCCAGCCGGAGGACGTGTCATCGATAAACCGCTGTTCAGCCTCGGGGCATCACCCATCCTGCGGCTGCTGGCCGTGCTCGTGATCGCACTGGCCCTGATGGCCCTTGACCACCGGTTCAACCAGTTGCAGGCCCTTCGCACGGTATTCGCCACCATCGCCTACCCCGTTCAGCTGGCCGTGGACACTCCAATCCGGGCCGCGGGCCGCGTCCTCGAGTCCTTCTCCCGTCATGAGCAGCTGGTCCTTGAAAACCGGCTGCTGCGCTCGGACCTGATGGAACTGCGCGCCCGGCAACTGCGCTTCGACGCGCTTCAGGCCGAAAACGACCGTCTGCGGGCGTTGCTGCACACCTCCGCGCAGGCTACCGAAAGGGTCCAGATCGCCAAATTGCTGGCGGTTGACCTGGACCCGTTCCGGCAGCAGATCGTGATCAACAAGGGCAAGGCTGAAGGCGTCTACGCGGGACAGCCACTGATCAATGCCGATGGCGTGATCGGGCAGATCCTGACGCCGCACTGGACGAGTTCCACCGCGCTGCTGATCTCGGACCCGGGGCATGCCCTTCCGGTCATCGTGGCCCGAACGGGGCTTCGTGCGCTGGCGGTGGGATCGGGCAATCCCCGGCGTCTGAATCTGCGCCACGTCCCGCCTCAGGAGGACATCGAGGAGGGCGACCTGCTGCTGACTTCCGGACTCGGCGGCCGGTTTCCGGCCGACTACCCTGTCGCACGCATCGTCTCGGTGGAACACCAGCCCGGACAACCCTTCCTGGTGATTACCGCCGAACCCCTGGCCGCGCTGGACCGCTCGCGCGAAGTCCTGCTGCTGTGGACGGACCCACCGGAAGACGACTCGGAGCGAGAGGCGCCGTGATGAACCCGGGACTGGGCATTCCCTTCCCAGTGCTGTTGTCGCTTCTGGCCGCGCTGGCTCTGACGATCGTGCCCCTGCCCGACCCGATCGCTCCGCTGCGCCCCGACTGGGTGCTGCTGGTACTCGTCTACTGGGGCATGGCCTTCCCGCGCCGGGTCGGCATACTGGTCGCTTTTGTCGCAGGGCTGTTTCTCGACGTACTGCAACAGCACCTTCTTGGACAGAACGCGCTGACTCTGGCCGTCGCCATGTTCATCGTGCTCCAGATCTACCCGCGCATGCGCGTGTTCCCGGTGTGGCAGCAGGCGATGGTGATCGCTTTCCTGGTGGCCCTCACCCGGTTGGTACAGATCTGGATCCAGGGCGCGATCGGACTGCCACCGGGCAGCGTCTGGTATTGGAGTCCGGTCGTGACCAGCGCCCTGCTGTGGCCGGTCGTCTACCACATCCTGCGGGAGACGCGCCGCCGCTGGCTTTTGCACCTGACCGCATAGCCTGCTACAAAAACGGCGCCGGGCGACGCGGCCGCCAGGTACTTCTGAAGCAGCGCATCCCGTTTTGCAGCAGCGCTCCGCGCGGACTGCACAAACCCCGAACCGAACCATGGGCTGGTGACATGCAGGAAACAACGCGAACCCGAATCGAGGCCGAGGTGTTCCGCCGGCTGTTGCAACCTCTGGATGAACGCAAGGATGTGCAGAACATCGAACTGATGAACCTTGCCGGCTTCTGCCGCGCCTTCGCTGCGAAAGGGTATGTCGCGGCGGCCGAGAATCACCGGGCGGGCATCGACCTCGACGAGGCCCGCGAAATCACCTACGGGATGCCCTACGCGGACCGGAAGCGGCTCTACCAGAAAGAGGCCACGGTCGAGCAACTGCGGGCATTCGCCGAATCCGGTCCGGGCCCCGGCAAGTCCCATGCTTGATCATGGGCTGATCGATACCGCGGCGGGACTGCGGGAGTTCGTCGACCGTGTTGCGAACAGCGAATGGGTCGCGATCGACACCGAATTCATGCGCGAAAAGACCTATTTTCCGCAACTCTGCCTGGTACAGATAGCGACCCCGGAACACATTGCCTGCATTGACCCGGTGGCCCTGAATGATCTGAAACCCCTGGCAGGGTTGCTGCACAATCCGGCCGTAATGAAAGTTTTCCATTCGGCGAGCCAGGATCTCGAAGTGCTTTACCTGGTCACTGGCAAGGTTCCGGCCCCCGTTTTCGACACGCAGCTGGCCGCAAGCCTGCTCGGACACGGTGAACAGGTCAGCTACGGCAACCTCGTCCAGGCCGTGCTGCAGATCGAGCTCGACAAGACGCAGTCCCGAACCGACTGGTCGCGCCGCCCGCTGAAGCCGGAGCAGCTTTCCTACGCGAAAGACGACGTGCGCCATCTGGTCGGGATCTATACGCACCTGCGCACAGAACTGGAGACCCAGGGCCGCACGGCCTGGCTTGCGCCCGAGATGGAAGCTCTCACCCGGGTGGAACTCTATCAGCCCCACCCCGAACAGGCCTGGCGGCGGGTCAGCGGGCACAAGCGCCTGAAGCCGCGGGAGCTCGCGGTGCTGCGGGAGATCGCGGCATGGCGGGAGAACGAGGCACGCAGACTGGACCGGCCTCGGCGCTGGATCATCTCCGATGATCTGCTGCTGCTGATCGCAAGAACGAAGCCGACGGATCCCGGGGCCCTGAATGGCCTGCGCGGGTTTCCGAAGGGGCTCGCGGCGGAACCGGCCAGCCAGCTTCTGCTGGCAATCCAGCGCGGCGCGAACGCGCCGAAGGAAACCTGGCCCGTGCTGGCCCCGCGGGCAAAGCCATTGACGCAGGCGGAAGAAGTGGTCGCCGACATGACGATGGCGCTGCTTCGGGAACTTGCAGACCGGCAGCGGATCGGCCCCGAGGCCGTCGGCGGACGCCGGGACATTGTTGCGCTGATGCGGGGGGAACCCGATGCCCGCCTCGCACACGGCTGGCGCCACGAAGTTGTCGGACGTGAACTCCGGCGCTGGCTGGAAGGGCTTACGCTTGTTCGCTGCGACGGCGACCGGATCTCGCTGCTGAACCCCGACGCAGCCTCTGCAACCCGCACTCCCACTGCATGACCCGAACAGCGGAACCGGGAGGGCACCCCGATCGGAATGCGCTCCCGGTGCTATCCAGACCCCGAGATGCTCGCGACCCGAACTCAGGCGCTCGAATAGACGCCGCGCCGCGGCGAGGCCAGCCGCCCCTGGCGCTTCAGATAAGCCAGCGTTTGGCTGATGTTCTTCGTCTCGATGCCTGACGTCTCGGCCTGTTCACGAATCTCGCGAACGGTCATCTCCGGCCGCGTCGCGACGATGTCGCAAAGCCTCTGGCTGATGGTCTCGCCTCCAGCGCTGCGCCGCCGCGGGCCGCGCGCACGAGGCGCCACACCTCCCATTTCGCGGATCTGGCGATCGATCTCGGCCAGTTCCTTGCGGTGCCGGGCCAGAGTTTCCTTGCGCTTAGCCTTAAGCTCATCCCGCTTTTCCTTGATTTCCTGCTCCCGGCGTTCAGCCTCCTGCTGTTCCCGCTCGCGCGCCAACGCGTACAGTTCTTCGGAGCTCAGTTCAGTGACGCTTTTCTTCGCATTGCTCATTCATCTTCCTCGTTAGTTGCTCGACAGGGTAAAGACCTCGACGACCCCAAACTTATTCCGCATAACATAGTAAAAACCGACGGATTAAACAACGCACCCCCTCCAATGAGGACCGACAAATGCGAATGGACCTCAATCGAAATCAGTCGAACGCAATCATCGCTGCGGCCGAACGGTTTTATTCGATGATGGAGTCAGCGCCCGTACCGGGGATCCGCCTGGACCTGCGCGGACGCGCAGCCGGCCAATGGCAAGTGCGGAACGGAATTGAAAGGCTGCGATTCAACCCCGAGGCCTTTCTACTGGACTGGCATGCGCATTTTCCTGCAACCATCGCGCACGAAGTGGCCCACTCCCTGGTCTACCGGCAGTATGGATCCGCGCGAGTGCGTCCACATGGCCAGGAATGGAAGAACACCATGGCGGCACTTGGCTTCCCTCCGGCGATCACACATTGCACACCACTGACCGCACGCCGGAGTCGTGTTTATATTTATCAATGTGAATGCCGCTCACACCGCCTCGGGCCGAGACGACATTACCTGGTCACACGCCAGGGCTACCGTTACACCTGCACGGATTGCGGCAGACGTTTACTTTTCGGCGACCGCGTGGAGTGGAAATGACAACGCTGCGTTGGCAAGCCTGAATTGTCCAGGAGCGCAGGCGGGTACAGCGGGAATTCTCAGCGCAGTCGGACAACCAGACGGTCCAGCATCGCGCAGACATCCTCCACCGAAATCAGGTCCATCGCGTCCGGGTGACGCACCCGCGTTCCCCACCGTACGTCCTCAGGTTCCCGGCCGAGGAAACGGCGGATCGCATCAGGGTACCGGTCCACCACGTACTCCCGATGCCGGTAGGGTCCGGTCCGTGCGGGATTTGAGGTGGCGTAAAGGCCGATCACCGGCACGCCGAGGGCGCTGGCAACGTGGGCGGGCCCGGAGTCCGGACTGACCAATCCCGCGCAGCGCGCAAGCACCGCAGCCAGTTCCTTCAGGCGCGTCCTGCCAACCAGGTCGGTGACCGGCACCGATGCGGCGGACGCAATGGCGGTCGCGTATGCGCGCTCGCGCGCCGAAGGACCGCCGGTCAGAACCACGTGAAAACCCAGGGACGACGCGTAGTCGATCACCGCGGCAAACCGATCGGCCGGCCAGTCCCGGAAATTGCGGAAGCGCTGGCTGGAGCAGGGGCTCAGGGCAAGCAGCAGCGCATCGCCGGGGAGCTCGCGCTCGGCAAACGCCACTGCATCCGCGGGCAGCGGAACGTCCCAACGCAATTCGCGGCGCGCCAGTCCCGCCTGCTGCAGAAAACCGAAGAAACCGTCGAGCACGTGTTCTTGCCGCCCGGCGGCGATGCGCTCGCGGGTGAAAAGCCACTGCCCGTTGATCGCCCGGGACCGGTCGAAGCCGATACGACGCCGCCCGCGCAGCGCGGTCGCGATCAGGCTGGCCCGCAGCGAGGCCTGCATCTGCAGGATCACGTCGTGGACCCGTCCATCCTCCTCCCTGCGCAGTTGCCGCCAGCAGCGGCCGATACCGGCCGTCTTGTCCAGCACCCGGAAAGTCACCCCGGGAAGGTCACCGACCAGTCCGGCCTCGGTCCGACCGACCACCCAGGTGATCGCGGTATTCGGCCAGTGCCGCTGGACGGTGCGGATGACCGGTAGCACATGCGTGGTGTCGCCGATCGCCGACAGGCGAAAAATGCACAGGCTCGAGGGCGACAGCGAGCCCGGTTCCGGTTCAGCCACCCGGGCTGTCCGCCGGGGGCGTCGACCCCGGATCGCGGTAACCCTCGAGCATGCGCTCGAAGTCCCGAGAGGCGTACTGCCAGTCGTCGTGCATTCGCCGCCGCTTTTCCAGATCCCGCTGCAGGCGCTCCAGATTGCGGCGGGTCCAGGAACCCTGGGAGCGCCAGCAGCCACGGTCCCAGTCGATCAGCCAAACCCGGTCGCAGACGTCGATCAGGATGTTGCGGCTGTTGAGATCCGCGTGGCAGTAGCCGGCGTCGTGAAAGCGCCGTATGCCGGCGCCGACCCGGTGCCAGTCGGACGCACCGACGGACCCTTCGCGCAGGCGCTGGTGCAGGGAACTCGCATCCGGCACACGCTGGGTGATCAGGTCGGCACGGCTGTACAGGCCCGAACGCGTGAGCCGCGCGGCCACCGGACGGGGCACGGGCAGGCCCTCGTCGCGCATCGTCCGCGTGAGCATGAATTCACGCCAGGGCCGGCTGCGCTTCAGGCCGGTCCAGAGGTAGAGGTCCCCAAGAACCCGCGCGACGGACCCACCGCGAAGGTAGTGTCGCAGCGCCCACTGCCCGCCGCAGCCCGGAACCGGGGGATCACAGAACACGACCCGCCCGCGCCCGCCCTCGCCCTGCCCCGAACAGTAGCCACGCTGCCGCAGGCTTTCGGGCTCGAACATCCACGGCTCGGGCGTCCGCTCCA
>PULL01000022.1 GCA_003550945.1 Thioalkalivibrio sp.
GCCCGTTTCGCGCACCCACTCGGAAACTTCCCGCGTACATTCATACAGGCCCTTTCCGCTGGTGCTGAACGTCAGTGTGTGCGTGGCCTGTCGCATCTGGGCTTTCCTCGTTGATCTTTTCGGCCGAAGTGCGGTCTTAACGAATGATAACGTCCGGAGTGTCCGGAAGAGGCATGAAGCCGCCTGAACCCGTATCGTGCTGGCTGAGGCGTGGGCGCGCCCGAATCGAATGGAAGGGTGCCCTACAGATGCGAGGCGAACGGTCCTGGAGTTGCCAGTTCCATCACCGGGGTCATAATGGCGGCCGGGCCGGGGAGCGGAGCGCGCCGGCACTCGAGGGCATGCTCCATTCGTAGCCTGTTGCTATGATGCTCGTTTGATCCATTTTTTGCAGATTCTGCGGAGAAACAATGCTGCAATCGATTCGTGACAAGGCGACCGGCTGGCTCGCCTATGTCATCATTGGCCTGATCGCCATCCCGTTCGCTCTTTGGGGACTGGGCGAGTACTTCGGTGGCGCCGGGCCGCTGGTGGCGGCCGAAGTCAACAAGACGGAGATCCCGGTACGGCTCGTGCACCAGGAGACGCGCGCCCAGCGAGAGCAGATCGCGCGCATGTTCGGCGGGCAGGTTCCCGCGGATCTCTTCGACGAGCGTGCGATTCGCGAGGCCGCGCTCGAGGCCCTGATCGAGCGCGAACTGCTGCGGCAGGCCGCGGCAGACGCGGGCTTCCGCGCATCCGGACGCGGGGTGGTTCGCGAGATCCAGGCCATTCCCGCGTTCCTCGAGAACGGGCGCTTCAGTCCGGAACGCTACCGCACCCTGCTGGAGGCCCAGCGCATCTCGCCGGGTGATTTCGAGCGCGACGTCGCGCAGTCCATCGTGCTCGCGCAGATCCAGCAGGCCGTGCAGGCCAGCGGAGATCCGCCGGCGGCCCGTGCCGAGGAGTTCGCCCGTCTGCGCAACCAGGTCCGGGTCGCCAGCTGGAAGATTCTTGCCGCTGCCGATTTCGACCGGCCGGAGGTGGTTGAGGATGAGGCCGTTGCGGCCTTCTACCGAGACAACCAGGAACTCTTCACGACCCCGGAACGCCTGCGCATCGCCTACCTGCGCCTGGATCCCCGCACGCTGGAGGCGGCGATCGACGTTACCGAGGAGGACGTGCGCGAGCATTTCGCCGTGAACGCACAACGATACGAGGAACCCGAGCTGCGCAGGGTGCGGCAGATCCAGATCGATCGCGACGCGGCGGACGCCGAGTCCCGGATCCGGGAACTGCGTAACCGCATCGACGCGGGCGAGGACTTCGGCGAACTGGCTGCCGAGTACTCCGAGGACCGTCTGTCGGCGGATCGCGGAGGGGACATGGGTCGGATTGCCCGCGGCGACCTGGACAGGGTGCTGGAGACCGTGATCTTTTCCCTGCCCAAGGGTATGGTCAGCCAGCCGGTGCAGACGCGCCTGGGCTGGCACGTGGTCGAGGTCACCGAGGTCGAGGAATCTCGGTTGCAGCCGTTCGAGGAGGTGCGCGAAGAGGTCGAGCGCGATCTGCGTGACCGCCGCGCGGAACAGCGGCAGATCCAGGTGCTGGACGATCTGCTCTCGCAGACCTTCGAGAATCCTGACAGCCTGCGCCCTGCGGCTGCCGCGACCGGTCTGGAAATCCGGACCACCGACTGGTTCACCCGGGAAAGCGGTGACGGTTTGGCCCAATACCGTCAGGTGCGCGAGATCGCATTCAGCCCGCCGGTGCGGCGTGACGGACGCAACAGCGAGGCCGTGGATCTGCCCGATGGCAGTACGGTCGTGCTGCGGGTCGAAGAGCGGCAGGAGCCGTTCGTGCGTCCCGTCGAAGAGGTGGCCGCGGAAATCCGCGAAATGCTGCAGCAGGATGCGGCGGCGCAGGCGGCACGTGAGCAGGGCGAGGAACTTCTTGCAGCCATCGCCGAAGGCCGCAGCGTGACGGAACTGGCCGAAGAGGACCCGGAGAACTGGGTTCTGTCCGCCTCCGTCAATCGGGCTACCGGTCCCGAACCGGGGATCGAGCTGCCCAGCAGGCTGATGAACCGCATGTTCCAGATGCGGGCTCCGCGTGACGATGAGCTGGTCACCGAGGGCGTACGCCTGGCCGACGGCGATTTCGCGGTAGTCGTGCTGGAGTCGGTGCGGATGCTGGAACCCTCGGAGGCGGTGGAGGATCTGCGCCGGGTCGCGGATGACCTGCAAATCGCGTATTCGGGTGCCGAGCTGAGGGCCTACCTGGCCTGGCTGGAGTCGGAAGCGAGGATTCGTCGCCACCCGCAGAATCTGGAATAGGTTCTCGCGGTCCCGGTTGAAAAGCGGTGGTCAGCCACCGCTTTTCTCCCTGGGGGCTCCTCCCTGTCGCGGACGCGGCTGTGGGCGACCGCAGCGGGAGGGGGCTCCCGCACTCCAGGGTCTCTGTCGGTTACTCCAGCCCGGCCTCGCCTGGGCCGAGGCCGAGGATGTTGAAGCCGGAGTCGACGTACATCACCTCGCCGGTGATTCCGGCCGCCAGATCGGAGCACAGGAAGGCGCCCGCGTTGCCGACCTGTTCGATGGTGACGTTGCGGCGCAGCGGCGCGTTCTTTTCCACGTGGTCGAGGATGCGGCGGAAATCGCCGATACCGGCAGCCGCGAGGGTCCGGATCGGCCCCGCCGAAACCGCGTTGACCCGCGTGGATTCCGGACCCAGCGTGTAGGCCAGGTAGCGGACGTTGGCCTCCAGGCTGGCCTTCGCGAGGCCCATGATGTTGTAGCTGGGCATCGCGCGCATCGCACCCAGATAGCTTAGGGTCAGGATCGCCGCGTTGCGATCCTTCATCATGCCGCGCCCCGCTTTCGCGAGCGCCGCGAGGCTGTAGGAACTGACATCGTGGGCGACGCGGAAACC
>PULL01000183.1 GCA_003550945.1 Thioalkalivibrio sp.
ACCTCGAGTTCCGGAGAATGTTTTCCGGCGAGATGGACCCCGCCAATGCGTTTCTCGACATCCAGGCGGGGTCCGGGGGCACCGAGGCGCAGGACTGGGCCAACATGCTGCTGCGCATGTACCTCCGCTGGGGCGAGCGCAGGGGTTTTCGGACCGAGATCATCGAGCTCTCCGAGGGCGAGGTCGCGGGCATCAAGAGCGCCACGGTGCGTTTCGAGGGCGAGTACGCATTCGGTTGGCTGCGGACGGAAACCGGGGTGCACCGCCTGGTGCGCAAGTCTCCGTTCGATTCCGGGAACCGGCGTCACACGTCCTTCGCCGCGGTGTTCGCATCGCCGGAAATCGACGATTCGATCGAGATCGAGATCAACCCGGCCGATCTGCGCGTGGACACCTATCGCGCCAGCGGCGCCGGCGGTCAGCACGTGAACCGGACGGAGTCGGCGATCCGCATCACCCACATGCCCTCGGGTATCGTGGTGGCCTGTCAGAACGACCGTTCCCAGCACAAGAACCGGGATACGGCGATGAAGCAGCTGAAGGCCAAGCTCTACGAGATGGAGATCCAGAAGCGCAACGCCCAGAAACAGGCGGAAGAAGACGCGAAGTCGGATATCGGCTGGGGTAGCCAGATCCGCTCCTATGTGCTGGATCAATCTAGAATCAAGGATTTGCGTACGGGTATTGAAGTGGGAAATACACAGGCTGTGCTGGACGGCGATCTCGACCCGTTCATCGAAGCCAGCCTCAAGAGCGGGCTCTGAGAACCATGGACGCGCAGGACCTCGACGAGAACCGGCTGATCGCGCAGCGCCGCGAGAAGCTCTCCACCCTGCGCGAGCAGGGGCCGGCCTTTCCGAACGATTTCCGCAGGGACAGCCTGGCGGGTGACCTGCATGCCCGGCACGATGCGGAGGATCCGGATACCCTGGAGGCGTCCACCATCGAGGTCGCGGTCGCCGGGCGGATGCTCGGCAAGCGTGTGATGGGCAAGGCGAGTTTTGCGACCCTGCGCGACATGTCCGGAGACATCCAGCTCTTCGTGCAGCGCGACAGCCTGCCGGAAGGTCTGTACGCAGCCTTCAAGCAGTGGGATCTGGGCGACGTGCTCGGCGCTCGGGGCACCCTGTTCAAGACGCGGACTGGCGAACTGTCGGTGAAGGTGACCGAATTGCGGCTTTTGACCAAGAGCCTGCGCCCGCTGCCCGAGAAGTTTCACGGGCTTTCCGACCTCGAGACCCGCTACCGCCAGCGCTACGCCGACCTGATCACCTCGCTCGAGTCGCGGGAGCTGTTTCGCAAGCGCACGCGGATCATCGAGTATATCCGTGAATATTTCACCAGCGCGGGCTTTCTGGAAGTCGAGACGCCCATGATGCAGGCGATTCCGGGCGGCGCAACCGCTCGGCCCTTCGTGACCCACCACAACGCACTGGGAATGGATCTTTACCTGCGTATCGCCCCGGAGCTGTTTCTGAAGCGTCTGGTGGTCGGAGGGTTCGAGAAGGTCTTCGAGATCAACCGCAACTTCCGCAACGAAGGGCTCTCCACCCGGCACAACCCCGAGTTCACGATGCTTGAGTTCTACGAAGCGTTCGTGACTCACCACGAGTTGATGGACCGCACCGAGGAACTCGTGCGGGGACTGTGCCGCGAGGTGCTTGGCACCACGGTGATCGAATACCAGGGAAAGCGTCACGACGTCGGTCCGCCGTTCGTCCGGATGACAGTGCGCGAGGCCATTCTCGCGTTCAATCCCGACCTGGCCGACGCGGATCTCGACGACCCGGAACGGATGCGCGCGCACTGCGAACGAATGGGAATCGCACTCAAGCCGGGTTTCGGACTGGGGAAGCTGTGGATCGAGGTGTTCGAGAAGACGGCTGAGCCGAACCTGCAGGAGCCCACCTTCATCACCGGCTACCCGACCGAGGTGTCGCCGCTGGCACGCCGCAGTGACCAGGATCCCTTCGTCACCGACCGGTTCGAGTTCTTTGTGGGCGGCCGCGAGATCGCCAACGGCTTCTCCGAGCTGAACGACCCGGAGGACCAGGCCGAACGCTTCCGCTCGCAGGTGCGCGACAAGGAGGCGGGCGATCTCGAGGCGATGCACTACGATGCCGACTACATCCGCGCGCTCGAATACGGGCTGCCGCCGACCGCGGGCGAGGGCATCGGCATCGACCGGCTGGTGATGCTGCTGACCGATTCGCCGTCGATCCGCGACGTGCTGCTGTTCCCGCACATGCGCCCCGAGGCCTGACGGCCCGACCGGCTGCGGCTCCGGATTCCCGTTGTGGGAGGCCAGCCGGCTGGCCGACCGGGGTCACGGGCAACGCCGAAAGCGCCGAGAGGATTTTCCTGCCGCAGGGACCTCCGCCCGCGGCGCCATGGGGCCTCGTCTCATGGTAAATTGACCGGCAGATGCAGAGCCCCGGGTGAGGCATGGGCGGTTGGGGTTGTCCTCACGAGGTGAGGGGAGAGTGCCAGCGGGTGCTGGGTCGTCCCTGCGAACCGGGGATGAAGGGCTGCGTGCTGGCCGGACGTTTCCTGTTCAGCGACCCGGCGAAGAACACTGCCCGGGTGCTGCGCGAAAAGGATGGCTCCCGCGTGGAGGTTCCGGCACCGGGACGGCGCTCGCGAACCCGCGGCTGATCGCACGCAGGTCAACCCGAATCCGGTTCTGCCGCCGCTTTGCCTTCCGCTGACTGGTCCCCTGTCTCCCGAACGCCGTTCGACGGTGTAGACCTCGTGTGTCTGGATGCGGCCGGTACGCTGTTTCATCTGCGCGGTTCGCTGGGCGCGCTGTATGCGAAACAGGCGATGGCCTACGGGCTTCGTCCGGCCGAGGGTCTCGCGGATCGGCTGGAACGACGGTTCTATCAACAATTCGGAGCC
>PULL01000090.1 GCA_003550945.1 Thioalkalivibrio sp.
CGCACGCGCCTTGCGTATGAGTTCCAGGCCGTCGAGCCCCGGAAGGCCCAGATCCACGATCGCGACGTCACAGGCGTATTCGGTGAGCAGGTACAGCCCGGTCTTGCCGTCGGCCGCCGGATCGACCCGCCAACCGCCGGAGGTCAGCGTGTCGGCGATACGCCGGCGCAGACCTTCGTCGTCCTCGACCAATGCGACGCGCAGGTTCACGGCTGCGCCCCCTCAGCGCCGCGAATCTCCAGGTCGCGCACCTGCTGGTCCCGGGTCAGCACCCGGATCAGGTACACCACCTCACCGTTGCGCCGCTCCGAACGAGCGGAAAGAATGCGCCCGCCGTGGCTCCGCTCCACCTGCGCCACCGCCTCCTCGAGGGTCACGGGCGCGGCACTGCCGGTGCCGGGCGCCCCCAGCAGCAGCGCCAGCAGCAGCGCGGCCCACAGCACGACGCGCCCGCGGCGGGCAGGGCGACGCATTCGATTCGAGTCCTGGTGCATGTTTCGGCCTCCGGCTCCTTCAGCATCCCTGGGCGGGGTATCCGGGTCTTCGACGGGTGCCCGCAGCTGCCATGCAGCCCCTGCGGCCACGTATTACACTAAAAGCGTAGCCTGAACCTCGTCTGAAGACGACACCCGATGGCAATGAGCAGCGACAAAGCGGCAGCGACGGCCACACCCGATCTCCGGGCGGAGTGTGGTGAACTGGCCTGGCGCGAACTGCTCCCCCATTTTGCCCGCGGCGCCGTCGTGCGCGTCGACGCCGGGCTCGACCTGATCACGGTCGCCGAGGCGTTTCGGGACGACGATTCGGCGCGCGTTGGCGCGTGGATGCGCCGCGGCGAAGTCGGCCGGGCCAGCGACGACGATGCGCGACTCTGGACACGCACCGAACCGGTGTTCCGGGCGATTGTCGTCGCGCCCTGGGTGCTGGCTCAGGAACTGGCGGTCACTCACTGAAGGAGCAGGCCCATGCTGAAACTCAACCTCGATACGGTGCTCTGGGTGGTACGCTCGACCCGGGAGTTCCACGCGAAGGAGGAGGTCGTCTTCCCCGACGATTCGCTCGAAGGCAACGACGGCGACTGGGCGATGCAGATCCTGGCGGACCACGGCAGCGACCTGACCCTGCAGGAACTGCGCATGGGCGTGCACGGGTTGGATACCGAACAGCAGGCGGAACTCCTGGCGCTCAAATGGCTGGGGCGCGGCGACTACGGCCCCGAGGAATGGGAGGATGCCCGCCGCGAAGCCAAGGAGAACTGGTGTCCCGAGATCATGGACCGCCTGATCGCGACCCCGCTGATCTCCGAATACCTCCTTGAGGCGCTCGAGGCGCTGGGGATCGAGCACGAAGAGTGACATCCGGGGATCGCGGGTCGATCCATCCGGTAGCGATCACGCGCCGAAGATCCTGGAAATCCCGAATTCCAGCGTCTAGTCTACCTTATTGGTAGTAATCGTTCGTGATAATTGCCGGCATCCCTGCCGATCGTTCGCCGTAGTCGACAAGACCGATGGCAGCGTTGACCGGACCTTCGCCCCGAAACCAGGGGCACCCCCGGCTTCGGCCGGAAATAAGAAACGGCGGTCTTGCGGGGCCGCCTAATCGTGAGACCCAAACCCTCAGACGGAGGAGCCCACTACCCATGAAACGTTCTCGTACACTTGCCGCGGGGATCGCGGTGTCCATGATGGCACTGGCCTACGTGCCGCAAGCCGCCGCTGATACCACCCGCGGCGAGCTGATCACCTCTTCCTGCTTCGCCTGCCACAGCATCGACGGGACCGGCAACATGCCGAACCTGGTCGGGTACCCGCGCGATCTGCTGATCTCGCAGATGAAAGCCTTCAAGGACGGCTCGCGCCAGGGCACGATCATGAATCGCCTCGCCAGGGGCTACACGGAAGAGGAAATCGTCCTGATGGGCGATTACTTCGCGAAGATCCAATAAGGTGGGGGCTGAACACATGACCAATATTTCCCGTCGTTCTTTCCTGAAAGCCGTGGGCATCGGTGGCGCGGCCGCCGTGACCGCGATGGGTTGCGCTCCGAATGGCATGGCCAGGGCCGCGCGCAACGGCCACGTGGTGGTGGTTGGCGGCGGCTCCGGCGGCGCCACCGCAGCCAAGTACCTGAAGCGCTTTTCGCCCGATATGGAAGTCACCCTGATCGAGCCGACCGCCACCTACCACACCTGTTACGGCAGTAACTGGGTACTCGGCGGCCACGCGCAGATGGATGACATCGCACAGACCTACGATGCGCTGCAGAGTCGTCACGGCGTGAAGGTGGTGCAGGACTCGGTAACCGCGATCGACCCCGCTCGCCGCACCGTTACTACCGCCGGCGGCGAAACCATCCGTTACGATCGCCTGGTGATGTCACCTGGCATCGACTTCCGCTATGACGCGGTCCCGGGTATTACCGAAGCCGACATCGAACGCATTCCGCACGCCTGGAAGGCCGGCGAGCAGACCGTGATCCTGCGCCGGCAACTCGAGGCCATGCCCGATGGTGGCGTATTCGTGATGGTCGCACCGGGCAACCCGTTCCGCTGCCCGCCTGGGCCGTACGAGCGTGCGTCGATGGTCGCCCACTACTTCAAGCAGGCGAAGCCCCGTTCGAAGATCATCATCCTCGACAACAAGGAGAACTTCTCCAAGCAGGGCCTGTTCATCGCCGGCTGGGAGCAGCACTACGGCGACATGATCGAGTGGGTGCCGAGTTCCCGCGGCGGCCAGGTGGAAGAGATCGACGCGGCGAACCTGACCGCGATCTCCGACGGCGGCTTCAACGAGTTCAAGGCCGACGTGCTCAACTACGTGCCGCCACAGACCGCGGGTAAGATCGCGATGGAGACCGGCCTGGCCGGTGACGGCTTCTGGTGCCCAGTGAACCAG
>PULL01000069.1 GCA_003550945.1 Thioalkalivibrio sp.
CTCGCCTGGACCGAGGCCGAGGATGTTGAAGCCGGAGTCGACGTACATCACCTCGCCGGTGATTCCGGCTGCCAGATCGGAGCAGAGGAAGGCGCCCGCGTTGCCGACCTGTTCGATGGTGACGTTGCGGCGCAGCGGCGCGTTCTTTTCCACGTGGTCGAGGATGCGGCGGAAATCGCCGATGCCGGCAGCCGCGAGGGTGCGGATCGGGCCCGCCGAAACCGCGTTGACCCGGGTGGATTCCGGACCCAGCGTGTAGGCCAGGTAGCGGACATTGGCCTCCAGGCTGGCCTTCGCGAGGCCCATGATGTTGTAGCTGGGCATCGCACGCATCGCACCCAGATAGCTCAGGGTCAGGATCGCCGCGTTGCGATCCTTCATCATGCCGCGCCCCGCTTTCGCGAGCGCCGCGAGGCTGTAGGAACTGACATCGTGGGCGACGCGGAAACCGTCCCGGGTGATGTTGTCTAGGAAATCGCCTTCCAGCTGCTCTTTCGGCGCAAAGGCGACGGAGTGCACGAGAATGTCCAGCCCCTCCCAGTAGTCGTCCAGACGTTCGAAGACCTGCTCGATTTCCTGGTCACTCTCGACGTTGCAGGGTACCAGGATGTCGGAGTCGAAGGCCGCCACCAGCTTCTCGACCCGCTCGCGCAGCCGCTCGTTCTGGTAGGTGAAGGCGAGTTCCGCGCCCTCTCGCCGCATCGCCTCGGCGAGACCGTAGGCAATGGAACGATTGCTCGCGACACCGACGATCAGCGCGCGCTTGCCCGTCAAAAACCCCATGGAGTCCTCCTCTTTTCGGTTCCGGTCTTGTGCCGTGGCGAACACGGCCCTGCGCGTGTGCAGGCGCCTCCGCCACCGGCGGGCCTGCCCGCGAGGCGGCCGACTGCGATCATACCCATGTGCCCGGTGCGGGACCACCGGTTTTCCGGCGCAGGGAGCCGATTACGCGGCGGCGCATCTGCAGCACGACACGGAATCACCGCTGCTCTTCGCCAGGCTCTTGCGGGTCCGGGCCCGGTCGCTCCCGTGATCGTCCCGGGCGGGGTTCAGATGCTCCCTGCGACATGACTGGCGACGTAGATCGTCAGCGTATCGCCCGCACGGATCCCGTCGCCGTTCAGTGCGTTCCAGCGGCGCACGTCGTCGATCTCGACCTGAAAACGCCGCGAAATCGCGCCCAGGGAATCACCCGGCTGGATGCGGTACTCCACGCGCTGGGTTGCCGGGTTCGCCGCCGTGCGCGGCAGTGTGAGCACCTGGCCCGGTTGCAGCAGCGCGTCCTCGGCGAGGCCGTTCTGTTGCCGGATACTCGCGATGTTCACGTCGTGCCGGCGCGCGATGGTCCACAGGCTGTCGCCCGGTTGCACGGTGTATTGCACCCGCTGCACGGGTGGCGGCTGCGGCGCGGCTCTGCCCGCGGTCGTTGCCTGCCCGCCGGCAATCGCCCGACCCGCCACCGGGACGCGCAGGCGCTGCCCGACCCGGATCAGGTCGCCCTGGATCCGGTTCGTTGCGCGGAGTTCGGCCAGCCCGACCCCGTGCCCGCGGGCAATCTGCCCGAGGGTGTCTCCAGGGCGGACCTCGTACTCCGTGTACCGAATAAGCACATAATCCGGACCCTGCTGACGCAGCGTGGCTTCCAGTCGCCGGGCGGCCGGGGCCGGCAGCAGCAAATGCTGTGCGGCGTAGGGATGGGTGACGGTACGGTGGTAGCCGGGATTCAGGCGGGCGACCTCCCTGAGGTCCAGCCGTGTCAGTTCGGCGATATATTCGAGGTCCGCCTGGCGGCCGGGATTCACCGGTTCCAGATAGGGGCGGTTCGCGATTTTCGGCACGGTGACGCCATGTCGCGCCGGTTGGTCGATCAGCGCGCGCAGCGCCAGCAGACGCGGTACATAGGACATCGCCTCGCTCGACAGTTGCAGGCTCCAGTAATCGGTGGGCTGGCCCGCGGCGGCGTTTGCGGCCATCGCACGGGCGACATTACCCTGTCCGAAATTGTACGCGGCGAGGGCCAGGTACCAGTCCCCGAAGCGGGCGTACAGTCGCTCGAGGTAATCCAGCGCTGCGTGGGTGGACTGGTACACGTCGCGCCGACCGTCGTACCAGTCGTCCTGGATCAGGCCGAAATGCTCGCCGGTGCTGGGAATGAACTGCCAGATGCCCGCGGCCCGCCCACTCGAGGTGGCCTCCGCGGCGTAACCGCTCTCGACGATCGGCAGCAGCATCAGTTCGCCGGGTAGACCGCGCCGCTCGATCTCGGTCAGGATGAAATAGGCGAAGGGCTCGGCCCGCGCGGAGGAGACGCTGATGATGTTCGGACTTTGGCGGTAATGCTGGATGTAGACCGCCACCCGGGGATGGTCGAGGTTGTCGGTCATCGCGAACCCGAGCCGCGCCCGGGTCCAGATATCCGGGGCCTCCTCGGGCTTCATTGCCGGCTGACGCAGCGCACGGCTGGCGTCCCGCGCGAGTCCGTGCCGGGGCTGCGTGGCAGCGGCGCCGGCGTGCCGGGGCGGTTCGGCCTCGGACATGGCCTTCGAGGTGTCGTGGAGGCTGCAGCCCGCGCTGAACAGGGTCGCGGCCGCCAGTACGAGCGAGACGGGAAGCAGTCGGATAATCATGGACCTGAAGCATAGTCCACAAGCGGCATTTCACCAAATATCGCAGGCCGATTGCCTGCGCGAGTGGTATGCGGGCCCACAAGGGCAGCGCGTGCTGGAGGCGTTGCGGCGGCAGGTGCACGGCTTCTGCAAGCCCCGATTCGGCGATGCCTGGCTGGAGGTGGGCCCGCTGAGCCTGTTGCGCCCGGAATGGACCGGGCCTGCCCAGACGCTGCATGTGGACCCGGGCAGCCGAACGCTGCGCGCCGAGGCCGGCTACCTGCCA
>PULL01000286.1 GCA_003550945.1 Thioalkalivibrio sp.
AATGAAGGCGCCGCTTGACAAGTTCGCCCGCACCCTCAACGAGGTGCCGGGCAAGATGGTGCGCACCGTGGCAGCGATCCGTGATCAAAAGCAGGCAGCCGCCTGAAACATTTCTGAATAGCCGGGCGGTAGCCCATTAGGAGAATCAACATGGCAGTTTCGAAAGAGGAAATCCTGGAAACCATCGGCAACATGACCGTTCTCGAGATCGTGGACCTGATCAGCGCGATGGAAGAGAAATTCGGTGTGTCCGCGGCCGCCGCCGTGGCCGCTGCACCGGTCGCCGCCGCGGGTGGCGAAGCCGCCGCCGAGGAAGCCAAGGACGAGTTCAACGTGGTGATGACCAGCTTCGGTGCCAACAAGGTCGGCGTGATCAAGGTGGTCCGTGCGCTGACCGGGCTGGGTCTGAAGGAGGCGAAGGACATGGTCGAAGGCGTTCCGGCCACCGTGAAGGAATCGGCGACCAAGGACGAGGCCGAGAAGATGAAGAAGGACCTGGAAGAGGCCGGCGCTACGGTCGAGTTGAAGTAAGACGTTCCTGTCAGTTGTTTCGTGATCTAGCACGAAACTCCGGGGCTGGCGGGCGAAAGCCCGTCAGCTCTGGCCCGTGGTGGCGACGCCGCGCCACCCGATGACCCCAGTTGCTGCCGAGGTATCCCATGGCCCTCAGTTATACCGAAAAGAAGCGAATCCGCAAGGATTTCGGCAAACGCCCCCAGATTCTCGAGGTTCCGTACCTGCTGCAGACGCAGTTGGCGTCCTACCGGGAGTTCCTCCAGGCCGAACTCGCCCCCGAGCAGCGCGAGGCGACGGGTCTGCACGCGGCGTTTCAGTCGGTGTTTCCGATTGTCAGCTATTCGGGCCACGTGCAGCTGGAGTACGTGTCCTACCGGCTGGGTGAACCGCTGTTCGACGTGAAGGAGTGCCAGATCCGCGGCGTGACCTACGCGGCGCCGCTCAGGGTGATGCTGCGCCTGGTGATCCACGACAAGGAGGCCCCGGCCGGTACCACCGTCGTCAAGGAGGTCAAGGAGCAGGAGGTCTACATGGGCGAGCTGCCCCTGATGACCGAGAACGGCACCTTCGTGATCAACGGTACCGAGCGCGTGATCGTCTCCCAGTTGCACCGCTCACCGGGCGTGTTCTTCGACCACGACAAGGGCAAGACGCACAGTTCCCAGAAGCTGTTGTTCAACGCGCGCATCATTCCCTACCGCGGCTCCTGGCTGGACTTCGAGTTCGACGCGAAGGACGGCGTGTTTGTGCGCATCGACCGCCGCCGCAAGCTGCCGGCGACCGTGCTGCTGCGCGCGCTCGGCATGGACACCGAAGAGATCCTGAAGACCTTTTTCGACTTCAACGCCGTGCATCTGCTGGACAGCGGTGCCGATCTGGAGCTGATTCCCGACCGCCTGCGGGGCGAGAATGCTGTGGTCGACATCTTCGACGGCGATCGCCTGATCGTCGAGGCGGGCCGTCGGATCACGCCGCGGCACATCCGCGAAATCGAGAAGGCCGGCATCACCAAGCTGACCGTGCCCGACGAATACCTCGTCGGCCGAACGCTGGCGCGCGGCATCGTCGACGAAGAGACCGGCGAGGTGATCGCCGAGGCCAACGCGGTGATCACCGAGCCGCTGCTGGACAAGCTTCGGGACGTCGGAGTGCTGGACTTCAGCATCATCTACACCAACGACTACGATCGCGGACCGTTCATCTCCGACACGCTGCGCCTGGACCAGACCCGTACGCAGCTCGAGGCGCAGGTGGAAATCTATCGCGTGATGCGTCCCGGCGAGCCGCCGACCAAGGATGCGGCCGAAAACCTGTTCGGCAACCTGTTCTTCTCCGAGGACCGCTACGACCTCTCGGCCGTGGGCCGGATGAAGTTCAACCGCCGCGTCGGGCGCGACGATGACGAAGGTCCGGGCGTGCTGTCGCCGGAGGACATCCTCGCGGTGCTGAAGGTCCTGATCGACCTGCGCAACGGCATCGGCACCACGGACGACATCGACCACCTCGGCAACCGCCGCATCCGCAGCGTCGGCGAGATGGCCGAGAACCAGTTCCGGCTCGGCCTGGTCCGCGTCGAGCGCGCGGTGAAGGAGCGCCTCACCGTCGCCGAAAGCGAAGGCCTGATGCCCCAGGAGTTGATCAACGCGAAGCCGGTGGCCGCGGCGGTGAAGGAGTTCTTCGGCTCCTCGCAGCTGTCGCAGTTCATGGACCAGAACAACCCGCTGTCCGAGGTCACCCACAAGCGGCGCATCTCGGCGCTGGGTCCGGGTGGCCTGACCCGCGAACGCGCCGGGTTCGAGGTCCGCGACGTGCATCCGACGCACTACGGTCGCGTGTGCCCGATCGAGACGCCGGAAGGCCCGAACATCGGCCTGATCAACTCGCTCGCGGTGTACGCTCGGGCCAACCGCTACGGTTTCCTCGAGACGCCGTACCGCAAGGTCGAGGACGGGCAGGTCGCCGACGAGATCGTCTACCTCTCCGCAATCGAGGAGAGCCAGTACGTGATCGCCCAGGCGAACGCGGCGATGGACGATCAGGGACGTCTGACCGACGACCTGGTCTCCTGCCGGCACCAGAACGAGTTCACGATCTCCACGCCGGACAAGATCCAGTTCATGGATGTGTCGCCGAAGCAGATCGTGTCGGTGGCCGCGGCGCTGGTCCCGTTCCTGGAGCACGACGACGCTAACCGAGCGCTGATGGGTTCGAACATGCAGCGCCAGGCGGTGCCCTGCCTGCGCGCCGAGAAGCCGCTGGTCGGGACCGGGATCGAGCGCACCGTCGCGATCGATTCGGGCTCTTCGATCGTCGCCACGCGCGGCGGAACCGTCGACTCTGTCGACGCCGCGCGCATCGTGGTGCGGGTGAACGACGAGGAGACCGCGGCCGGCGAGCCGGGCGTCGACATCTACAACCTGACCAAGTACGCACGGTCCAACCAGAACACCTGCATCAACCAGCGGCCGCTGGTCAGGGTCGGTGACGTGATCGCCCGCGGCGATGTGCTGGCCGACGGCTCGTCCACCGACATGGGCGAACTCGCGCTGGGCCAGAACATGATGGTCGCGTTCATGCCCTGGAACGGCTACAACTTCGAGGACTCGATCCTGATCTCCGAGCGCGTGGTGCAGGAGGACCGGTTCACCACCATCCACATCGAGGAACTGAACTGCGTTGCCCGCGACACCAAGCTGGGCCAGGAGGAGATCACCGCGGATATCCCGAACGTGTCCGAGTCGCTGCTCGCGAAGCTCGACGAATCCGGCATCGTGTATGTCGGGGCCGAGGTGCGGCCCGGGGACATCCTGGTCGGCAAGGTCACGCCGAAGGGCGAGACTCAGCTGACCCCGGAAGAGAAGCTGCTGCGCGCGATCTTCGGCGAGAAGGCGTCGGACGTGAAGGACACTTCGCTGCGCGTGCCGTCGGGAATCGAGGGTACGGTGATCGACGTGCGCGTGTTCACCCGCGACGGCGTCGAGAAGGATGCCCGCGCCCGGTCGATCGAGGAGTCGGATCTCGCCGGCGTGCGCAAGGATCTGCGCGACCAGCAGCGCATCTACGAGGAGGACATCTACGCCCGCGTCGAACGCCTGCTGCTGAACAAGGTTGCGGCCGGCGGCCCGGAAGGGCTCAGCGACGGTTCGAAGGTTACGAAGAAGTACCTTTCGGGCGTGTCCCGCGACCACTGGTTCGAGGTCCGTCTGCGCGACGACGACGTGAACGCGCAGCTCGAAGACCTCGGCCGTCAGCTGAAGGACCAGGCCGAGGCGTTCGAGCGCCGCTTCGAACACAAGAAGGCAAAGCTGGCGGCGGGTGATGACCTGCCGCCCGGCGTGCAGAAAATGGTGAAGGTCTACGTCGCGGTGAAGCGGCGCATGCAGCCCGGCGACAAGATGGCCGGCCGGCACGGGAACAAGGGCGTGATCTCGATGATCGTGCCGGAGGAGGACATGCCCTTCCTGGAGGACGGGACGCCGGTCGACATCGTGTTGAACCCGCTGGGCGTGCCTTCACGGATGAACGTCGGGCAGGTGCTCGAGGTTCACCTGGGGTGGGCGGCAAAGGGCCTCGGACACAAGATTGCCCGGATGCTGGAGGCGCAGGTCGAGATCAACCGCCTGCGCGAGTTCCTGGACGAGATCTACGGCCAGGGCGAGCGCAAGGTCGACGTTGGCTCGCTGACGGATGCGGAAGTCCTCGCGCTGTGCGGCAACCTGCGGCAGGGTGTGCCGATGGCCACGCCGGTTTTCGACGGTGCCAACGAAGACGAGATCAAGGCGCTGCTGCGGCTCGCCGACCTGCCCGAGACGGGGCAGGCGACCCTGTACGACGGGCGCACCGGCGACGCCTTCGATCGCCCGGTGACGGTGGGATTCATGCACATGCTGAAGCTCAACCACCTGGTCGACGACAAGATGCACGCGCGTTCCACCGGCCCGTATTCGCTGGTCACCCAGCAGCCGCTGGGCGGCAAGGCGCAGTTCGGCGGCCAGCGTTTCGGCGAGATGGAAGTCTGGGCGCTGGAGGCCTACGGCGCCGCCTACACCCTGCAGGAAATGCTGACGGTGAAGGCGGACGACGTGCAGGGCCGGAACAAGATGTACAAGAACATTGTCGACGGCGAGCACTTCATGGAGGCGAACGTGCCGGAGTCCTTCAACGTATTGATGAAGGAAATCCGGGCGCTGGGCATCAACATCGAGCTGGAACAGGACTGATCCCCAGCAGCCGCTCATTTCGGGGTGCCCCTGGGCACCCCCGCAAGACCAGTTACGAGGCAAGCGAATGAAAGACCTCCTGAATCTGTTCAAGCAGCAGACACAGCCGGAAGAGTTCGACGCGATCCGGATCGGCCTGGCTTCGCCGGACCAGATCCGCGCGTGGTCCTACGGCGAGGTGAAGAAGCCCGAGACCATCAACTACCGCACCTTCAAGCCGGAGCGGGACGGCCTGTTCTGCGCGAAGATCTTCGGGCCGGTGAAGGACTACGAGTGCCTGTGCGGCAAGTACAAGCGACTGAAGCACCGCGGCGTGGTCTGCGAGAAGTGTGGCGTCGAGGTGACCCAGACCAAGGTGCGTCGCGAGCGCATGGGTCACATCGACCTGGCCTCGCCGGTGGCCCACATCTGGTTCCTGAAGAGCCTGCCTTCGCGCATCGGCCTGCTGCTCGACATGACGCTGAAGGACATCGAGAAGGTGCTGTACTTCGAATCCTTCATCGTCGTCGACCCGGGTTTCACCACCCTGGAGCGCGGCAAGCTGCTGTCCGACGAGGAATACCTCGAGGCGATCGAAGAGCATGGCGACGAGTTCACCGCGCTGATGGGCGCCGAAGCGGTGCTGGAGCTGCTGAAGAGCATCGACCTGCAGGCCGAGGCCACCCGGCTGCGTGCCGAGCTTGCCGAGACGGGCTCGGAGACCAAGATCAAGCGTCTGGGCAAGCGGCTGAAGCTGGTCGAGTCCTTTCTCGACTCCGGCAACCGTCCAGAGTGGATGATCATGTCCGTGCTGCCGGTGCTGCCGCCGGATCTCCGTCCGCTGGTACCGCTCGACGGCGGCCGCTTCGCGACCTCCGACCTGAACGACCTGTATCGCCGGGTGATCAACCGCAATAATCGCCTGCGTCGGCTGCTGGAGCTGAACGCGCCGGACATCATCGTGCGCAACGAGAAGCGGATGCTGCAGGAATCGGTCGACGCGCTGCTCGACAACGGTCGCCGCGGGCGCGCGATCACCGGCACCAACAAGCGCCCGCTGAAGTCGCTGGCGGACATGATCAAGGGCAAGCAGGGGCGGTTCCGCCAGAACCTGCTCGGCAAGCGCGTGGACTATTCCGGCCGCTCGGTGATCGTGGTCGGCCCGACACTGCGCCTGCACCAGTGCGGCCTGCCCAAGCGCATGGCGCTGGAACTGTTCAAGCCGTTCATTTTCGGCAAGCTGCAGCGGCGCGGCCTGGCGACCACCATCAAGGCCGCGAAGAAGGCGGTGGAGAAGGAAGGTCCGGAGGTCTGGGATATCCTCGAGGAGGTGATCCGCGAGCACCCGGTGCTGCTGAACCGCGCGCCGACGCTGCACCGCCTCGGCATCCAGGCCTTCGAGCCGGTATTGATCGAGGGCAAGGCGATCCAGCTGCACCCGCTGGTCTGCGCTGCGTTCAACGCCGACTTCGACGGCGACCAGATGGCGGTGCACGTGCCGCTGTCGCTGGAGGCGCAGCTCGAGGCACGCACCCTGATGATGTCCTCGAACAACGTGCTGTCGCCGGCGAACGGCGAGCCGATCATCGTGCCGTCCCAGGACATCATTCTCGGCCTCTACTACCTGTCGCGGGCGCGGGTGAACGCCCGGGGCGAGGGCATGGTCTTCGCGGACGTCGACGAGGTCCATCGTGCCTATGAGAACGGCATCGTCGACCTGCACGCGCGGATCAGCGTGCGCATTCTCGACCGGGACGTCGAGGCGGAGGACGGGGGCGAACCCAGGCTGCTCCGTGTCGACACCACGGTCGGCCGCGCAATCCTCTCGGGCATCCTTCCTTCGGGGCTGCCGTTCCGCCTGATCGACCGCGAACTGAGCAAGAAGGCGATCTCGCAGCTGATCAATGCCTGCTATCGCCGTCTCGGCCTGAAGGACACGGTGGTCTTCGCGGACCAGTTGATGTACATGGGCTTCCGCTTCTCGACCCGGGCCGGAGTGTCCTTCTGCGCGGATGACATGGTGATCCCGGACGAGAAGGCCAGCATTCTGGGTCGCGCCGAGGAGCAGGTGAAGGAGATCGAGGAGCAGTACTCCTCGGGCCTGGTGACCAAGGGTGAGCGTTACAACAAGGTGGTCGACATCTGGTCGCACTGCAACGACCAGGTGGCGAAGGCGATGATGGAGCACCTGGGCAAGGAACAGGTGGTCAACCGCGACGGCGATACCGTGTCGCAGTAGTCGTTCAACTCCATCTTCATGATGGCGGACTCCGGGGCCCGTGGCTCCGCCGCTCAGATCCGGCAGTTGGCCGGCATGCGCGGCCTGATGGCCAAGCCGGACGGCTCGATCATCGAGACGCCGATCACCGCGAACTTCCGCGAGGGTTTGAACGTACTGCAGTACTTCATCTCCACCCACGGTGCGCGCAAGGGTCTCGCGGACACGGCGCTGAAGACCGCCAACTCCGGGTACCTCACCCGGCGGCTAGTGGACGTGTCCCAGGACGTGGTCGTCACCGAAGCCGATTGCGGCACCCAGCACGGACTGCTGATGAAGCCGATCATCGAGGGAGGCGACGTGGTGGAGCCTTTGCGCGAGCGGGTGCTGGGCCGCACGGCGGCCCAGGACGTGCTGCGTCCGGGCGGTGACGAGGTGCTGGTTGCGGCCGGTGAGCTGCTGGACGAGAACCTGGTGGATCTACTCGATGCCAACGGCGTCGACGAGGTCTGGGTGCGCTCGGCGATCACCTGCGAGACCCGCCAGGGCATTTGCGCGAAGTGCTACGGGCGCGATCTGGCGCGCGGGCACCTGGTGAACATCGGCGAGGCCGTCGGCGTGATCGCGGCGCAGTCGATCGGCGAGCCGGGCACGCAGCTGACCATGCGGACCTTCCACATCGGAGGGGCTGCGAGCCGCGCGGTGACCATCAGCGCGATCCAGGTGAAGAACGCCGGGCAGATCCGGCTGCACAACATCAAGACCGTAGTGAACAAGCACGGCAACCTGGTCGCGGTGTCGCGTTCCGGCGAGCTGGGCGTGATCGACGAGGCCGGCCGCGAGCGCGAGCGCTACAAGGTCCCCTACGGCGCGACCATCAGCGTGAACGAGGGTGACGCGGTGGCGGCCGGGCAGGAAGTCGCGACCTGGGATCCACATACCCATCCGATCATCACCGAGGTCGCGGGCCGCGTGCAGCTGGTTGATTTCGTCGACAACGTCACGGTGACCAAGGAAACCGACGAGTTCACCGGTCTGTCCTCGAACGTGGTGATGGACTTCAAGAGTCGCAGTGCGGCCGGCAAGGATCTCAGGCCGACCGTGCGCCTGGTGGATGAAGAGGGCAACGACCTGTTCATCGCCGGTACCGACATGCCGGCCCAATACATGCTGCCGGCGGGCTCGATCTTCAACCTCGAGGACAACGCCCGGGTCGAGGTCGGCGACGTGATCGCGCGCCTGCCCCAGGAATCCTCGAAGACCCGCGACATCACCGGGGGTCTGCCGCGTGTCGCCGACCTGTTCGAGGCGCGCAAGCCGAAGGACCCGGCGGTGCTGGCCGAGATCTCCGGAGCGATCTCGTTCGGCAAGGAGACCAAGGGCAAGCAGCGCGTGGTGATCACGCCCGAGAGCGGGGATCCGCAGGAGATGCTGATCCCGAAATACCGCACAGTGAACGTGTTCGAGGGCGAGCGCGTCGAGCGGGGCGAAGTGATCGTCGACGGCGAACTCGATCCGCACGACATCCTGCGTCTGCGCGGCGCCACGGTGCTGGCCGAATACCACGTTCAGGAAATCCAGGACGTCTATCGGCTGCAGGGCGTGAAGATCAACGACAAGCACATCGAGGTGATCCTGCGGCAAATGATCCGCAAGGTCGTGATCACCGATCCGGGCGATACCCGCCTGCTGTCCGGAGATCAGCTCGACCGGGCGCGCGTGATCGAGGAGAACGAGAAGCTGGATGCGGATCACCGTCCGGCGACCTACGAGCGGGTGCTGCTGGGCATCACCAAGGCGTCGCTGGTCACCGAGTCCTTCATTTCCGCGGCCTCCTTCCAGGAGACCACTCGTGTGCTAACCGAGGCTTCGACCCGCGGTGCGCGCGACGAACTGCGCGGGCTGAAGGAGAACGTGATCGTCGGGCGCCTGATCCCGGCCGGTACCGGCCTCGCCTACCACAAGGAGCGCCGGCGCAAGCGCCTGCGCGAGCTGCCGAGCTTCGACGTGGTGTCCGAAGAGGTCACGGAACCGGAGACCACGGTGCCGCCGGAGGGCGATACCCCAAGCGGTGAAGGCGCCGAGTAGCGGCGTTTTACCTTGACACTGATGGGGGCGGTCCTTAAAATTCCGCTCCCTCGGCAGGCCGGTCGTGGTATCGGCCTGTCGTTATTTTTCGGCTAGGAGAAAGTGTTAGATGGCCACGATCAACCAGTTGGTGCGCAAGCCGCGCAAGCGCAAGGTGGAGAAGAGTGCGGTTCCCGCGCTGCAGGGTTCGCCGCAGAAGCGCGGTGTGTGCACGCGTGTCTACACCACCACCCCGAAGAAGCCGAATTCGGCCCTGCGCAAGGTCGCGCGCGTGCGCCTGACCAACGGCTACGAGGTCACCAGCTACATCGGCGGCGAGGGTCACAACCTGCAGGAGCACTCGGTGGTCCTGATTCGCGGCGGCCGTGTGAAGGATCTGCCTGGCGTGCGCTATCACACCGTGCGCGGCAGTCTCGACACCCAGGGTGTGCAGAAACGCACCCAGGCTCGTTCCAAGTACGGCGCCAAGCGTCCGAAGAAGACCTAATTCCGCAGGTTCAGGAAGAAAACCATGTCCAGAAGATCAGAGGCCCCGAAGCGCCAGATTCTCCCCGACCCCAAGTTCGGCAGCGAGCGCCTGGCCAAGTTCATCAACACCGTGATGCGTGACGGCAAGAAGTCGGTCGCCGAAGGCGTGGTCTACGGCGCGCTGGATCAGATCGAGGCCAAGCGCGGCGACGGGATGGGCGTGCTCGACAAGGCGCTCGAGAACGTGCGGCCGCGCGTCGAGGTCAAGTCCCGCCGGGTCGGCGGCGCGACCTACCAGGTGCCGGTCGAGGTTCGCAGCGTGCGCCAGGATGCGCTGGCGATGCGCTGGCTGGTCGACGCTGCCCGCAAGCGGGGTGAGCGCTCCATGCCGCTGAAGCTGGCTGGTGAACTGATGGACGCGTCCGATAGCAAAGGCTCCGCTGTCAAGAAGCGTGAAGATACCCACCGCATGGCGGAGGCGAACAAGGCCTTTGCCCACTTCCGCTGGTAAGTAACGAGAGAGGTTGACAGTGGCACGCAAGACTCCCATCAAGCGCTACCGGAACATCGGGATCAGCGCGCACATCGACGCAGGCAAGACCACCACGACCGAGCGGATCCTGTTCTACACCGGGATTTCGCACAAGATCGGTGAGGTGCACGACGGTGCCGCGACGATGGACTGGATGGAGCAGGAACAGGAGCGTGGCATCACGATCACCTCTGCGGCGACCACCTGTTTCTGGTCCGGCATGGGGCAGCAGTTCCCGGAGCACCGGGTCAACATCATCGATACGCCCGGGCACGTGGACTTCACCATCGAGGTGGAGCGTTCGATGCGAGTGCTCGACGGCGCGTGCATGGTCTACTGCGCAGTCGGTGGCGTGCAGCCCCAGTCCGAAACGGTGTGGCGCCAGGCGACCAAGTACAGCGTTCCCCGGCTCGCGTTCGTGAACAAGATGGACCGCGCCGGCGCGAACTTCCTGCGCGTGTACGAGCAGATGCGCGAGCGCCTGAAGGCGAATCCGGTGCCGATCCAGCTCCCGATCGGCGCTGAGGAGAAGTTCAAGGGCGTGATCGACCTCGTGAAGATGAAGGCGATCTTCTGGAACGAGGACGACAAGGGTGCGACCTTCGAATACCGGGACATCCCCCCGGAGCTTCAGGCGGACGCCGAAAAGTGGCGCGAGAACATGATCGAAGCCGCGGCCGAGGCCAACGAGGAGCTGATGGAGAAGTACCTCGAGGGCGGCGAGCTCAGCGAGGAGGAGATCAAGGCCGGTCTGCGCCAGCGCACGATCGCGCTCGAGATCTTCCCGATGCTCTGCGGCAGCGCGTTCAAGAACAAGGGCGTACAGGCGATGCTCGACGCGGTCGTCGAATACCTTCCTTCACCGGAAGAAGTCCCGGCGATCAAGGGCGTGAAGGCCGGTACCGAGGACGTGATCGAGCGCCGGGCGGACGACGAGGAGCCGTTCGCGGCCCTGGCGTTCAAGATCATGACCGACCCGTTTGTCGGCAGTCTCACGTTCGTGCGCGTGTATTCGGGCGTGCTCGCCGCGGGCGACACCGTGCTGAACACGCAGAACGGCAACAAGGAACGCATCGGCCGCATCCTGCAGATGCACGCGAACAACCGCGAGGAGATCAAGGAACTCCGGGCGGGTGATATCGGCGCCTGCGTGGGCCTGAAGGAGATCTACACCGGGACCACGCTGTGTGCGGTGAACTCGCCGGTCGAGCTCGAGCGGATGGAATTCCCCGAGCCCGTGATCTCGATCGCGGTCGAGCCTAAGACGAAGAGCGACCAGGAGAAGATGGGCCTCGCGCTGAACAAGCTGGCGCAGGAAGATCCGTCGTTCCGGGTGCGGACCGACGAGGAATCGGGTCAGACGATCATCTCCGGGATGGGCGAGCTGCACCTGGAGATCATCGTCGACCGCCTGCGCCGCGAGTTCAAGGTGGAGGCCAATATCGGCCAGCCGCAGGTGGCCTACCGCGAAACGGTGCGCAGGTCCGTGGAGCAGGAAGGCAAGTTCGTTCGCCAGTCGGGCGGCCGCGGCCAGTATGGTCACGTCTGGATCCGGATCGAGCCGCAGGAGGCCGGTGCCGGCTATGCGTTCGAGAACGCGATCGTGGGCGGCGTCGTGCCGAAGGAATACATCCCCGCGGTCGACAAGGGGATCCGGGAGCAGACCGCCAACGGCGTGCTCGCGGGATTCCCCGTGGTGGACGTCAAGGTCACGCTGTTCGATGGTTCCTACCACGACGTCGACTCTTCCGAGATGGCGTTCAAGATCGCCGGGTCGATGGCGTTCAAGGAAGGCGCGCTGAAGGCGGGCGCGGTATTGCTGGAACCGATGATGAAGGTCGAAGTCGAGACGCCCGAGGAGTACATGGGCGACGTGATGGGTGACCTGAACCGCCGTCGTGGCCTGATCCAGGGCATGGAAGACGTCGCCGGCCAGAAGTTGCTGCGTGCCGAGGTCCCGCTGTCGGAGATGTTCGGCTACTCCACGTCGCTGCGCTCGATGTCCCAGGGCCGCGCGACCTACTCGATGGAGTTCCAGAAGTATGCCGAGGCCCCGGCGAACGTCGCCGAAGCGGTCATCAAGAAGGCTTCCTGATCACCACCGTCAGTCACCTGATAAACAGTCCGAGAGGTTCTAGCTGTGTCCAAGGAAAAGTTTGAGCGTAAGAAGCCGCATGTGAATGTGGGAACGATTGGTCACGTGGACCACGGGAAGACGACGCTGACGGCGGCGTTGACGGTGGTGCAGGGGAAGAAGTTTGGTGGTGAGGCGAAGGCTTACGACCAGATTGACAATGCGCCGGAGGAGAAGGCGCGCGGGATCACGATTGCGACGGCGCACGTGGAGTATGAGAGTGCGGCGCGTCACTATGCGCACGTGGACTGTCCTGGGCACGCGGACTATGTGAAGAACATGATCACGGGTGCGGCGCAGATGGATGGTGCGATTCTGGTGGTGAGTGCGGCGGACGGACCGATGCCGCAGACCCGGGAGCACATTCTGCTGGCGCGTCAGGTGGGTGTGCCGTACATCGTGGTGTACCTGAACAAGGCGGACATGGTGGACGATCCCGAGCTGCTGGAGCTGGTGGACATGGAGGTTCGGGATTTGCTGTCGAGCTATGAGTTCCCGGGTGACGACACGCCGATCATTGTCGGTTCGGCGTTGAAGGCGCTGGAAGGGGACGAGGGCGAGATTGGTTCGCAGTCGATTGACAAGCTGGTGGAGGCGCTGGATTCGTACATTCCGGAGCCGGAGCGTGCGATTGACGGTGCGTTTTTGATGCCGGTGGAGGATGTGTTCTCGATTTCCGGTCGTGGCACGGTGGTGACGGGTCGTGTCGAGCGCGGCATCGTGAAGGTGGGTGACGAGGTGGCGATTGTTGGGATTCGCGACACCCAGAAGACGACGGTGACGGGTGTGGAGATGTTCCGCAAGCTGCTGGACCAGGGTCAGGCGGGCGACAACGTGGGTGTGTTGCTGCGTGGCACGAAGCGGGACGACGTGGAGCGTGGTCAGGTGTTGTGCAAGCCGGGTTCGATCACGCCGCACACGAAGTTCGAGGCGGAGGTGTACATCCTGGGCAAGGAAGAGGGTGGCCGGCACACGCCGTTTTTCAACGGGTATCGTCCGCAGT
>PULL01000034.1 GCA_003550945.1 Thioalkalivibrio sp.
CCGCCAGCCCAAGTTTTCCGAACCTGACAGCCACGCATTGCCTACCCTCTCCCGCTTGCGGGAGAGGGGCCGGGGGTGAGGGCCGGGGCCGTCGTCGCACGCCCTCCCCAGTGCTCCCTCGCCAGCGCGGGCGGGACGTTCCTCGTCCGGGGTGGCTGACTTCAAGGGCCGTTTGCCAATGCCCCGTGCCAGGCGAGCCGCGCCGCTCCGTGAGCGGCCTGTTCGTGCACGGCCTGGCGGACCGGGACGCCAAGGATGCGTTCCCGGATGGCGGTCCACTGCGGGTTGACCGATCCGCCGCCGACGCTGACCACCTCGGTGATTTCCGGCGCCCCGAGTTCCCGCAGCCGCTGGTAGCCGGCCGCCTCGATGCCCGCGATGCCTTCCAAAATCCCCTGCAGGAAGAGCGCATCGTCCTGCGGCCGCGGAGTCAGGCGCGGCGGTAGCCCTGGATCGCTGACCGGGAACCGTTCGCCGGGCCGGTTCAGCGGGTAGTAGTCCAGACCCGAGGCACAGTACGGGTCGATCCGGGCGCCAAGGGTTCGAATCTCCTCCGGGGTGAAATGCGCCGCGAGCACCGCCCCGCCGCTGTTGGACGCGCCCCCGGCCAGCCAGCGCCCGAACACGCGGTGGCTGTAGACGCCGGCGTCCGGATCGAACAGCGGCTGGTCCGACAACTGCTTCAGCACCAGCGTGCTCCCCAGGCTGGTGACGCCGATCCCCGGACGATCCACGCCGGTGGCGAGAAATCCCGCGACCCCGTCCGTGGTGCCCGCGACGACGAGGCTGCCCGGGTGCAGCCCCGTTTCCCGGGCCGCGGTGGCGGAGATCGTGCCCAGCGGGTTCCCGGAAGCCGCGATCTCGGGCAGCAGGTCCGCGAACGGGCCCAGGGCATCCCGCCACCATCCCGGCCAGGCACCGGCCGCCGGGTCGTAGCCGAGCTTCAATGCGTTGTTCTCGTCACCACGGTCGAACCGTCCGCGCAGGCAGCCGGTGATCCACTCGGCCTGGTGCAGCACAAGCGCCGCATGCCGCAGCCGACCCTGATCCCGCAGCCACAGCAGCTTGGCCGCGGACGATGCGGGCCCGTGGACCGCGGCCCCGGGCGGCGCGATCCCGGCGAGGAAACGCGCCTGCTCCACCGCCCGCGCATCGTCGTACAACAGTGCCGGACCCAGCGGCTGGCCCTCTGCGCCGAGAGCCAGCAGCGTCGCCGAAGTCCCGTCCACCGCAACCGCCACCGGCTCCGCGGGAATCCGGTCCGCCGCGTCCTGCAGCAGCGCGCGCACTGCGGACCACCAGGCCGCGGGATCGGGTGGCACTCGGCCGGTACCGGGCCAGGGTCGGCGCAGGGAGGCTACGGCAGAACCGTTGTCGCCAAGCACCTCGGCGCGGACCCCCGATGTGCCCAGATCGATCCCGATGCATTGACGGATCAAGGCCCGGCGGCGCGTCGCGCGTTTTGGGTGCGGCTCAGGAACGGGTAGGCGGAGGCAGGGTGACGGGCTGCGCCGGCTCCCAGTGCGCGGCGCGGTGTTCGGCGACCACTTGGGTGTAGATGCCGCCGCGCACGTTGAAATCGGCGGTCAGGCGCATGAAGCGGGGCTGCAGCGCCGCGACGAGGTCATCGAGAATACGGTTGGTGACCGCCTCGTGGAACGCGCCTTCGTCGCGGTAGGACCAGATGTAGTTCTTCAAGGCCTTCAGCTCCACACAGGCCTGGTCCGGAACGTATTGCAGGTGCAGTTCGGCGAAGTCCGGCTGGCCGGTCACGGGGCACAGGCAGGTGAACTCCGGGATGCGGATGTAGATGGTGAAATCGCGCTCCGGCTGCGGGTTCGGAAAGGTCTCCAGGGTCTTGCTGGGCTGGCTGGGCATCGGGGATCCTTGTGGGCGACGGATTTCTGGCGCCGGAGCAACATGCCGGGCCGAACGCATGTTAGATTCTACCCTTTATCTCCCACCGGACCCCCATTCACCCGTGCGACTTGCCCGAATCAAGCTGGCCGGATTCAAGTCTTTCGTCGATCCGACCCTGTTGGTGCTGCCCGGCAACCGGGTTGGCATCGTGGGGCCGAACGGCTGCGGCAAGTCGAACACCATCGACGCGGTGCGCTGGGTGATGGGCGAGTCCTCGGCCAAGCACCTGCGCGGGGATTCCGGCGAGGACGTGATCTTCAATGGCTCGTCCACGCGCAAGCCGGTGGGGCAGGCGAGCATCGAGCTTTTCTTCGACAACAGCGAGGGTAGGCTGGGCGGCGAGTTCGCAAGCTACGCCGAGATCTCGGTGCGCCGCGCGCTGACCCGCGACGGCCAGTCGAAGTACTACCTGAACGGCCAGCGCGCCCGCAAGCGCGACGTGACCGATGTGTTCCTGGGCACCGGGCTCGGGCCGCGCAGCTACGCGATCATCGAGCAGGGCATGATCTCGCGCCTGATCGAGGCGCGGCCCGAGGAGCTTCGGGTATATCTCGAGGAGGCGGCCGGGATTTCCCGGTACAAGGAACGCCGCCGCGAGACCGAGAACCGGATCCGCCACACGCGCGAGAATCTCGAGCGCCTCGACGACGTGCGTGAGGAGGTGGATCGGCAGGCGGCGCGCCTGAACCGCCAGGCCGAGATCGCCGAGCGCTACCAGGAACTGGCCGCGACCCGGCGCCAGCGGCGGGCGGAACTGCTGCTGCTGCGCCTGCGCGCGCAGGAGCGGCAGCTCGTGCAGGAGCAACAGGCCCTGGCCGAGGCGGAAACCGCGCTTGCCGGGCTGCAGGCCCGCACGCAGAAAAAGGAGACCGAGGCCGAGCAGCAGCGGGTATTGCGCGTCGAACTGGAGCGGGCTCAGCAGCAGGCGCAGGGGGATTTCTACGACGTTTCCGCGGCCGTATCCCGGC
>PULL01000215.1 GCA_003550945.1 Thioalkalivibrio sp.
CAACGGCAATGTGATCCTCGACGTGCACGGCCTGCGCATCATGAACCCGGTCGAACTCGAAGGTGAACTCGACCACATCGCCGGCGTGGTCACCAACGGCCTGTTCGCACGCCGCCCGGCCGACGTGATGCTGGTCGGCACCGCGACGGGAGTCAACAAGATCACTGCCTGATTCCCTGGCAGCTGCGACCTGATCGTGGCCTTCAGCGACTGACTCAAGTCTCATGGCCTCTCGCCACCCCTGACGATGGAAGCTCCCTCTCCCGCTTGCGGGAGAGGGCTGGGGAGAGGGAACGATCATGGCCATGGGCGACGGTTGTTCTTCTTGGGTCGCGGCTCCAACCGCCTTGCCCGTTTGAGCTACGATCCAAGGAGATACTGACGAACCCGGGCCCTGGAGGGCCGCGCACGCCAGATGATGGAAACCGGGGCACCGTTGTCCGCCCTCGCGATGACCGCCGCGTTTCTCGGCGGGCTCGGACTGTTTCTGCTCGGAATGTCGCTGCTCACCGACGGCCTCAAGCTGGCCGGCGGCCGCGCGCTGCGGCACATCCTCGGCGACTGGACGCGCACCCGCCTGCGCGCGCTGATTTCCGGCATTACCGTGACCGCACTGGTGCAGTCCTCCAGCGCGGTCACCGTGGCCACCATCGGCTTCGCCAACGCCGGCCTGCTGACGCTGAGCCAATCGATCTGGGTGATCTTCGGCTCCAACGTCGGCACCACGATGACCGGCTGGCTGGTCGCATTGATCGGCTTCAACCTGCGCATCGAGGCCTTCGCGCTGCCCGCGGTGGGCATCGGCGCGCTGCTTTACCTGTTCCTGCGCCGGGTACGGCCCCGGCACCTGGGCCTTGCGCTGGCGGGCTTCGGCCTGCTGTTCCTCGGCATCGACGTATTGCAGCACGCATTTGCCGGCCTGAGCCAACAGGTGGACCTTGCGGCACTGGCCCGTCCCGGCCTTTCCGGCGTGCTGATGATGGTGCTCCTCGGAGCGCTGCTGACGGTATTGATGCAGAGCTCTTCCGCCTCGATGGCGATGGCACTCACCGCGACGATGAGCGGCGCAGTCCCGATCGAGGCGGCGGCGGCAGCGGTGATCGGCGCCAACCTCGGCACCACCGTGAAGGCGTTGCTGGTAACCATTGGCGCCACGGCGAACGCCCGCCGGGTTGCGATTGGTCACGTGTTCTTCAATGGGCTGACCGCGGTCGTCGCCCTGCTGATCCTGCCCTGGTTCCTCGCGGCAATCGCCTGGACCTACGGAACCACCGCGGATGCGCCGTCGCCCGCGGTGCTGCTGGCGCTGTTCCACACCGGCTTCAACCTGCTGGGTGTGCTGCTGATGGCGCCGCTCGCGCCGTTCATGATCCGCTGGCTGAACCGGCGCTTCCGGGCGACCGAAGAGGACATCGCGCAGCCGCGCTTCCTCGATCGGAACCTGATCGCGGTGCCCGACCTGGCGGTGCAGTCCCTGCTGCAGGAGACCCGCCGGCTCGGGGACATCTGCTACCACCTGGCCCGCGATACCCTGCAACCGCGACCGTCGCTGCGCGCGGAAGAGGTGCAGTCGCGCACCGAGGCCACGAACCGGCTGCTCGAGAGCATCATCGAGTTTGCCGCGGCGACCTCGCGGGGCCACCTGCCGGAGCAGATCCAGAACGAGATGGCCAGTGCGATAAGGATCGCGCGCTATCACCGGGACGTCGCGCATCTGGCACAGGAGATCGCCGAACTGCGTACCGGCGGCGACCTGCCGCTGATTTCCAGGCACTGGCACGAGCGCATCGACCGCTGGCGCCAGCTCGCGCAGCGCTGGCTGGACCTGAACCACCTCGAGCCCGACGAAGACCGCGAACCGCATCCGATCGGCGAACTGCTCGACGAGATTCTCGCCGACTACCAGCGCCTGAAACAGCAGCTCCTTGGCGCCGGCGCCCGCGGTGATCTCTCACTCGAGGCGATGGACCAGCACCTCACGGCCCTGAGCCTCGCGCGACGCCTGCTCTTCCAAGCCGACAAGGCCCGCCGCCTGACCGACACCCTCGAAGGTGCCGCCGTTGCCGCGCCCCCCATCCCACCACCCCCCGAACGAACCAACGCACACAGCCCCTGAACGACCCGCAACTCCGTCCTCTCCCACCGGCGGGACAAAGCCGCCGGTATCGGATTTCAAACCGCCTTTCGGCCTCGGACATGGGGCTCCAAAGCCTGTTGGTCCGCGTCAACGGAAAATGTCGTCGACTCGCTCTGCTGTCAGAATGCGCGCCGACCAATCCAGCAGAGTGTCGGAATCGGCTGCCTCGATGCGCTCGCGCACATCCTCGCTCGGCGGCCCGAACTTCAGCGCAATCTGGCGCAAGAGCATCTCAGCTTCACCTTCCCTTCGGCCTTCCTGCCGGCCCCGTCGCAGGCCCTGCTCCAAGCCGCGCTCCAAACCCTGCTCCAAGCCCTGCTCCAATCCCAGTTGCAGGCCCTTCTGAATCCCGATCCGCTCGACACTGGTCACATATGGCATGTGCTTTTCCTCCTCAAAGGCCATCAACTCTTCCCTGAACTCCAGTTCCAGATCTTCCGGCAATCGCAGCATCCAGTCCAGCACCCGGAACCAGGCAAGGACCTGCTCGCGGGTGTAGTCCCGCTGGTACAGGAAACGGATCAAGCGGAGCTTCACCCGCTTGCGCGCCGGACCGCCGCGGTGCGTGAGAGCTTGCAGCTGCGCCAGCGCCACCAACGCGAACGGGTTGCGGTCCGCCTCCAGGACAGCGGCGCGGTCACGCCAGTCGAGCAGCTTCACCATCGGAAACCGGAAACGCAACGAGCAGCCCCAGCGCTCACGTTTGTATCCACCGGGCCGGAAGCTGCCGTGGGCGTCAGTCAGCA
>PULL01000197.1 GCA_003550945.1 Thioalkalivibrio sp.
GAATGTCCGGATCGCGATGGTTCATCGGGATCCAGAATAGCACCATATTGGTGCGACGCGATCGAATCTGCACCATTATAGTGCTTGGCGCCGGGCTGTCAGTTCCCGGAGCGACTGGCCTGCGCTACGGGGTTCGCGCGCGGGCGTCTTGCTTCAGTCGGCCGCAGGTAGCCTGCCTGGCACGATTACGGCCTGCGGACGTGCGGGACGCTCCTGGGCCTGCTCGGCCTCCTCGGCGTCCCCGCCCTGTGCCAGCGGTCCTGCGCCGGTTGGCGGGAGAACCTGGATCTGCTGCACCGGATGATCGGCCGGCGGACGGTCGCCGAAGTTCACGTTGCCTTCGGCATCCACCCAGCGATAGATCTCGGTGGCCCCGGCCGTGCTGGCCAGTGCGGTCGAGGCCAGCAACAGGATCACGCAGGCCGCCGGGATCATGTGGTTCTGGAAGAAGCGTCTGTTCACCATTGGAAGAGGATCCATTGTGGAGGAACGAAATCCGGGCCAAGACCTTCGCGGCGCGTGTCGAGCATGCCGTCGCCGGTCGTGTCGATCAGGTAATAGCGCGGGCCGATGAACGGCACCACCTCGACCATGAACAGGCGCCCGGCGATCCGGTATTCGCGAATGATCCCGTCCGGCCGCTCGATCAGGGTGATGTCGGCCTCCTCGAGCATCTGCAGTTCCCGTGCGCGTTCGTCGAGCACCGGAGGCGGTGCATCCTCGACCATCTCGGGAGGCGGCGGAGCATCCGGCCACGCCTGGGAGTGAGCGGGTGGCGCGACGAAACACAGCAAGAAGGCGACGGCGGCGGCCGAGCCCAGAGCGAACCGACGCATGCGCGGCGGCAGGGTCTCAGGCTCGCCTGCGCTTTGCAGGCGTTCACCGCCGACCGCTGGGATCGTGCAGGTCCCGCTCGGTATCGACCTGCCTGGCACTACCCGTTTCGTCCGCATTGCGTCAGAGCTCCATCAGGCGTTGCCGCTCCTCGGCCGACGGTTCGAAGCTGCGCGCCTCGTAGTATTCGAAGATCGCATCGACCGCTGCCTCAGGCGTGTCCACCAGCGAGTATAGTCCCAGATCCGATTTCGAAATCGTCCCGTGCGTGACCAGCGTGTCCTCGAACCAGTCCAGCAGGCCGCGCCAGAAGCGGCTGCCCACCAGCACGATCGGAATGCGCCGGGTCTTGCCGGTCTGTACGAGGGTCAGGATCTCGGCGAGCTCGTCCAGTGTCCCGAAGCCGCCCGGCAGCACCACGTAGGCGGATGCGTATTTCACGAACATCACCTTGCGCGCGAAGAAGTGCCGGAAGCCGAGCCCGATGTCCTGGTAGGGGTTCGCCAGCTGTTCGTGGGGAAGCTGGATGTTCAGCCCGATGCTCGGCGACTTCCCGGCGAACGCGCCCTTGTTGGCTGCCTCCATGATGCCCGGGCCGCCGCCGCTGACCACCGCGAAGCCCGCGTCCGAAAGCTGCCGCGCGAGTTCTTCGGCCAGGTGGTAGTCGGGGTGGCCTGGCGGTATCCGGGCGGAGCCGAATACGCTGACCGAGGGCTTGATCCGGGCCAGCCGCTCGAAGCCCTCGACGAACTCCGCCATGATCTGGAAGATCTTCCAGCTCTCGCGGGTCAGCTCGGAATCGTCGATCGGCGCCAGCCCGGGATGGTGCGCGCGCTCGCGCCAATGCCTGTGGGTGTCTTCGTCTTGCGCCATTGCCTTACCGTGAAAATCGCGCGTAGCGCGCTCCGGATCGCCCTCTCCCGCTTGCGGGAGAGGGATGGGGAGAGGGAACGGTCATGGGGTTCTCGAGTTCTTCATGTTCCCGGGTGGCGTTTCACGCCATGATCGTTAGCGTAACCCCGGATCGCGGGCGCGAACAGCCCCGCGGTTCGCGACCGGCGGGGCTGCGCAGTACACTGAGGCCCCTTTCCGCGCACGCCGGTCCGCATGAGCGATGACACCCCCCTGGTTCTGGTGGACGGTTCGTCCTACCTCTACCGCGCCTTCCACGCGCTGCCGCCGCTGACCGCACCCGACGGCCAGCCCACCGGCGCGCTGTACGGGGTCGCGAACATGCTGCGCAAGCTGCGCGCGGACTACCAGCCGCGGCGCATGGCGGTGGTCTTCGACGCCCCGGGACGAACCTTTCGCGACGACCTCTACGCAGAATACAAGGCCAACCGGCCACCGATGCCGGAGGAACTGTCGGTGCAGGTCGAGCCGTTGCACGAGCTGGTTCGGGCGATGGGGCTGCCGCTGCTGTGCATCGCCGGTGTCGAGGCGGACGACGTGATCGCGACGCTGGCCGAACAGGCGCGGCAGCGCGGCGAGCCGGTGGTGATTTCCACCGGCGACAAGGACCTGGCGCAGCTGGTGGACGAGCGGGTGACACTGGTCAACACCATGAACGGCACGGTGCTGGACCCGGACGGGGTACGCGACAAGTTCGGCGTGGGTCCGGAACAGATCGTCGACTATCTGACGCTGGTCGGGGATAGCGTGGACAACGTACCCGGGGTGGACAAGGTCGGCCCGAAGACCGCCGCGAAGTGGATCGGCCAGTACGGCAGCCTGGATACGGTGCTGGAGAACGCCGACGCGATCGGCGGCAAGGTGGGCGAGAACCTGCGCGCGGCCGCGGATCGGCTGCCGCTGTCGCGTGAGCTGGTCACCGTGCGCCGTGACGTGGACCTCGGGATCGATGAGCACGAACTGACCCTGGGCGACCCCGACACCGGGCGCCTGCGCGATCTCTCCACCCGCTTCGGCTTCCGGCGCTGGCTGGACGAACTCGATCCGGCGGATCAGCCGAATCCGGGTGCCGCGGATTCCGGCGGCGATGCCGCGGGCGCCGAGTACCGCACGGTGCGTACCGAA
>PULL01000039.1 GCA_003550945.1 Thioalkalivibrio sp.
CATGCACTTCCACGATATCGCCCGCTTCGTGCACTACCGCATACACGAACACGACCGCGTACGAAATTCGCCCTACGGACCCGTGCCACGCTCTGGAGAGGACTGATCCCGAGCAGACCCTGTGACACGGCGGCGCGCCCGGCCCGACCGGGGGCCGGGGCTTGCATCCACCTGCCCAGACCGAGATAATGCGCGCCTGCCACGAAGCGCCCGTAGCTCAGTTGGATAGAGTACCTGGCTACGAACCAGGTGGTCGGAGGTTCGAATCCTTCCGGGCGCGCCAATCAAATCAAGGACATGGAAAAGCCGCCGAAAGGCGGCTTTTCTTGTGGGTCACAGGATGGTCGCAGGTCCGGCACGGAGCAGATGCCCTGCAGCCGAGCTCATCGCTCGCCCCTGCGTTGAATTGGGACGCATCTTCGGGATCACGTTGCCGTCGCCTGACCACCCACGGGGCGCGTCTGTGCGCGCCCCGCGATCTCCACCTCAGCGCTGGGGTCGTATGAAAGCGAAGATGTTGGTGATTCCAACGAGATCCGTGAACACCAGGATGAGAAACACGATCCCGGCGACTTCCAGTGCGCCCGCTCCGGCGGGGAGTTGATCGAGACGGGCGTTCAGGTCAGCCACCTCGGCGTCGGTCAGCCGCGCAACGCGGGTTTCGGCATCGGCTGGGTCCACGCCCAAGCGGGTCAGGGCATCGCTTACATCCGGGGCCCCCAAACGCTGTACGAGCGCAGCCCTTTCAGCCCCAGCAGTTGCGGCATGGATCAGCGCCCCGGTATCGAGCATCCCGGCCATCACCGGGCTGGCCGGAAGCAGAGCCAGCAACAGCGCGAAAAGAAAGCCCAGTGCTTTCGAGGGGTGTCGCGTTGCCTTCATCATCAGGGGTCTCCTCTGGGGTATTCGATCACGCAGGATTGCGCAGCACTTTATGGCGAGCAGGCCAGGTGGCCCGTATCCGAGCGGCTATCTTCGCTCAAAGATGACCGGGTATAAAGGGCCGAGTACGGCCCAGAACAATCCTTTCCTCGCGAGGCATACTCGAGGTTCGGTTGCGTGAAAGCCACTCATTTCTCCCCTCTCCCGCTGGCGCCGGGGATGAGGGCCAGGGCCAACCGCCGCACCCCCTCCCCAACCCTCCCCCGCAAGCGGGGGAGGGAGACTTTCATGGTCGGGGGTGGTGGAGCGCCATGAGAGTCAGCGCGCTGCGGCGCGAGCGGCCTCTAGCCAGGGATCGACGGTTTCACGGTTCGCCTCGATCCATTCCTGAACCAGGGGCCGTACCATCGCGTCGGACAGATCCCTCGCGTCCATCTGTTCATCCACTTCACTGATCCAGACGAGCGGAATGGAGACCTGGCGGAACAGTTCGGCTGCTGCGGGGTTCTGCTCCAGGAAGTCATTGTTCGCCGCTACCTGGATATCCGCCGCAACGTAGCCCATGTCGATTGGATCGGTCACCGCGCCTGCGACGCCCTCGGCACGTTCCGCTTCGTCCTCGACGATGCCAGGCGCGTTGATCCACATCACGTCCTCACCAGGCACCAGGGACAGCAACCAGGCGCTTGGGCCCCACGTGTAGTAGAGCGCAGGCTGGCCTGCCTCGATACGTGACAGGGCCTCGGCAAAATTCGCCGCGTAGCCCGCGTCCACGTGGTTCAGGTAGTCATGCAGCTCGAACTTGTCGAGCATTGCGTTGATGCCTTCGTGGCAACCCCATCCCGGAGGACATCCGAAAAGATCGGCCTTGCCATCCCCAGTCGCATCAAAGGCGGCACGCACCTCGTCGCGCTTGAAATCCTCAATGCCGGTGATCCCGTATTGTTCGATCGACCCCTTGTCCACGAGATAGCCTTGAATGCCACAGGCCGGACAAAGGGGATCAAACAACGTCGCCACATCGTGGAAGTTGGCGGGCAACTGGGGGTTGTGCAGCGGGAACCAGCCGTTTGGCCAATAGTGAGCATCCCCCTCGGAAATGGCCAGGTAGGCCACCGGGTTGGAAAGGGAGATCGGATTCTGGACGTTGTAGCCCAGTTCCCCGAGCAGCTCCACGAAGACCCAGCTGACCGGCACGGCCGACGTCCAGGTTGCCACCGCCGGCTGCACGGTCACGCCCGCCCCAGGCTGTTCGTCCGCCGTTGCGACGGCCACGTTCACTGCGGTGCCAAGGGTCAGGGCACCGGCCATTGCGAAAAGCCCCATTCTTCGGGCCTTGCGTTGTTCTGCTTTCATCATTCAATCCTCCGTTCGTTCGCGATTCGTTCGGTTTCCGCGGTACCTCCTGTGGAGGCATCACGCACTGGCCAGGGCCGGCGCGTTCTCCGGGTGTACTCAGCGGTATCGATCACCTCCTCTTAGTGACTGCGTTGATGAATGATCTCCGGCCTTCCGGCCTGTCTTCACTCGGCCCGGTGGCGCACACCCGGCGCCTTTTCGCCCAGGCCCTGCGTGACCCGATCCAGCACCATCGCAAGAAGCACGATGCCGATGCCACCGACAAAGGCCTGTCCGATGTTCAGCCGCTCGAGCCCGGCGTAGACTTCAAGCCCCAGTCCTCCTGCGCCGATGATCGCCGCGATCACGACCATCGACAGCGACAGCATGATGGTCTGGTTCAGACCGGCCATGATGGTGGGCATGGCCAGCGGGAACTGGATCTTCCACAGGATCTGGCGCCGCGTGGAACCGAACGCCACCTCGGCCTCGATGAACTCGGCATTCACACTGCGGATTCCGAGGTTGGTCAGGCGAATCATCGGCGGCATCGCGAACACAATGGTCGCGATCAACCCGGGCACGTTCCCGATGCTGAACAGCATCACCGCCGGCACCAGGTACACGAACGGCGGCGTGGTCTGCATGATGTCGAGGACCGGGCGCAGGATGGTGTAGAACCGATCGCTCCGCGAACTCAGGATCCCCAGCGGGAGGCCGATGAGCACGGAAAAGAAGACCGCCGTCACGACCAGCGACAGCGTGATGATCATCTGGTCCCAGACCCCCATGAATCCGATCAGCGCGAACGCGATCAGACCGAAGACCCCGACGCGCCAGGAGGCGGCCCACCACCCGACGATGAACGTCGCCAGCAGGAAGAGCCCCGGGGGCACGGAACTCAGCGCCCACTGCACGCCGTTCATCACGCCGCGCACCGGCGGACTGATGTAGGCACGGGAGAAGTCCCGGAAGGTGGCCACGATCCAGTTCACGATGTCGGTGATGACCTGGCGTACCGGCAGGTCGAGGAATCCGAAGGGGTCGTTCATGACCGTGCGAAGGAATTCGACGAGTTCACCCATGCGCTTGCTGCCTGTGATCGACGGTGGAAAACGGGAACCGGTCGTGGCTGAGCACGCTCCGGCAAAAGTGGGCGGCGTTTTCGGGTCGGCCGCCCGCACGAACGGCCGTCAGGGGATGTGGCCGCGCTTTTCGAGGATGCCGTTGATCAGCTCAGGGTCGTCGATCAGCCCACGGAGACGCCCGTCGCCGTTGGTGACGATCACCGGAAGGGTCGAATACAGGCGGCTGCGCAGAATGTGACGCAGGACTGCATCCTCGCCACAGGTCAGCACCACCCGTGACCGTTCCGACGGCACCGGCCGCACGGCGTCCTCCCCGAGCGTTTCCTCGAGGCGCCGCAGGGGCACCGCCTGGCCATCCACCAACACCTCGCGGAGCTGACCCTCACGGTCCTGCCCATAGCGGATCTGCGGCTGATCGTGACGATGGCGATACACGATCCCGTCCCGCTCTCCGGACGGCACGAACTCCTCGCTGTCGAGTGGCAACGCGATGGTGCCTGCAGTGATCACGCCGGTGGGATCGGCGTGTTCCACGAACTTCGCCACGTACTCGGTGCGCGGATTGACCAGGATCTGTTCCGGGCTCCCGATCTGCACGATCCTGCCCTCCTCCATGATGGCGATGTGGTCGCCGATGCGCATCGCCTCATCGAGGTCGTGGGTGATGAACAGGATGGTGCGCTGCAGTTCCCGCTGAATCCGGGTCAGCTCCTGCTGCATGTCGACCTTGATCAGGGGATCCAGCGCCGAAAACGGTTCGTCCATCAACAGGACCTCCGCCTCGGTGGCGAGCGCGCGCGCCAATCCGACACGCTGCTGCATGCCCCCGGAAAGCTCGGCGGGATAGCTCTGTCCCCAGGGTCCTAGACCCACCATGTCGAGCACCCGCTGTGCCGTGTCCTGGCGATCCTTCCGTCCGCGACCCTGGATTTCCAGCCCGTAGCCCACGTTGGACAGCACGCTTCGATGCGGGAGCAGGGCAAAATGCTGGAACACCATGCTCATGTGCTGCTTGCGCAACGCTCGCAGCTGCTCTTCGTCCAGTTCGGTGATGTCCTGCTCGCCGCGCTCCGGGTGCTTGAAAAAGATCCGGCCCGCGGTGGGCTCGATGATTCGGTTGATGCACCGAATCAAGGTGGACTTGCCGCACCCCGACAGCCCCATGATCGCGAAGACCTCGCCGCGCTGAATATCGAAGCTGGCCTGGTTCACACCGACCGTCTGGCCGGTCAGTTCGCGGATCTCATCCTTCGTCTTGTTCTGCTCCAGGAGGGGGATTGCGGATTCCGGGTCGGAGCCGAAGATCTTGGTCACATTCTCAGCACGGATCACGCTGCAGACATCCTCTGTTGCCAGTCCGGTGCGCGCAGCGACCCGGATTCCGGGCGCGACGCCTTTTTTACCCTAACACAGGAAATTTCTCCGATCCTCCGGGGCCACTCCGGCAGTCGGAGCTTCGCCCAGTGCTCGGACCGCCGACGCGCCGCTCGGCAGGCGGGATACGATTCGTGCCAGCGGACGAAAGAAGGGAACCTGACCCCGCGTCTGCAGGCGGGTTCTTGAACCCCCGGGGGCTACAGGTCTTCGGGGTTGTCCAGATCGTCCTCGTCGGGTTCGGCCGACTCCATCTGCTCCATCAGGGTGATCGCAACCCCGAGGAAGTCGGAGTCCGTGACGATTCCGCGCAGATCTCCGTCGCGGGTGACGGGCAGGCAGCTCCGCTTGCGGCGGAACATCAACAGCGCGACGTGGCGAACGTTATCGCGTTCGTCCACCGTATCCGGATCGCGCACCATGATGTCGCGCACCTCGCGTGCGCCGCCGTTTCCCGCCACCAGCACGTCGGTCAGGGAAACGAGCCCCACCAGAGCGCCGGCCGCATCGAGTACCGGCAGATGCCGGATCTTGTTGGTGGCCATCGCGCGCCGAACTTCGTCGACCGTCGATTCCGGGTGAATAACCACGAGGCTCTGCCTCGGGGTCATGATATCGCTGACATCCAGCATGTCTTCGGGTCTCCTTGGATCCTCAATCCATTCTTCGCACCGCGAGATCGCGGTTTCTTGATGTGTATCACAGATGCCGCCGACCGCTCGTTGGACGCCCCGTGGCGCTCGGTTCAGCCGGTTTCGCCCTGTGCTTCCAACTCCCTGCGCGTGGTGAACAGCAGCGGCGCCAGCCGGCACAGGTTCTCCTGCGTTTCGCGGTCTCCCCGACGAACGGCCTGCCGGTACAGTATGAACGCCGCGTCACGCGAACGCAGCTTGAATGCTTCGATCTCTTCCTCGGTCTGCGGCCATGGAAATTTTTCGACCATCGTTCGCCTCGCTCACGGACAAATCTTCGTCTCAGGACGTCGATGACACCGTGCCTGTGAGAAGCTCGATGCCTTCGGCAACCGTCTCACGGACTTCTGCATCGGGATCGTTCAGACAGCGACGCAGGACATCGAGCGCGGCCTGGGAGCCCGTCAGTGCCAGCGCGTGACAGACGTCCGCACGAACCCGCTCCGAGGCGTGGCTCGTAAGTTCGCTCAAAGATGGAACCAGCATTTCCAACACCCGCTCGCCCTGAAATTCCTCGAGCGTCGCCATTACGCCGATGCGGATGCTCAGTGCGGTCTCCGAATCGCCGAGGAGGTCGACCAGGCGGTGCAACAGCGCGGACTCTGCGCGCACCCGTCGGGTCACCTCGTGGCGGCGCGCTGTCGCCAGGAGTTCCCCGAGATAGAGGGTCATGCCTTCCTCGCGCCCCGCCATCTCGGCCCAGTGCCGAAGCTCGTCCATGCTGTGCAGCCCCACCAGATCGAACGGCCCGATACGCGCCCAGGGTACCGACCGCACGGAAAGCGCCTGTGCCGCCTCCGGCTCCGACGCAACGTTCACGACCTCGAGCCGACCCACGGTTCCCTCTTTCACCAGAGTCCCGAGACCTTCGAGCATCCCGGCACAATGCGGGCAGCCCGGCGCGAGCAACAGCAGGGCGTTTGGCGCTGCGGTTGCGAAATCCTTGGGCTCGGGCTCCATCGGGGTCTCCAGACGGTCGAATCGATCCAGTCCAGCCGCCACTCCCGCGCTGCGCGCGGAGACCAGGCGGCGATGCAATCAAGTGCATAGTAGCCCGTGTCGATCGCCGACGCCCTGTTTGGCCGCCCCAGCGCCAAGCTTTGCTATGCTCGTTGATTTGACGGAGGCCCCATGCCAGACGATCGCCGCACGCAACTGCAGAAACTCCATCGAGAGCACGACGAGGCGCTGGCGTTTGCGGCGCAGATTGCCAGCCTGGCCGCCGAGGGAAGTGACGCAAGCCTTGCCGAGGGCGTGCGTCTGGTCAGGGAGTACTATGACCGGGAACTGGAAGCGCACCTCCAACTGGAAGAACAGAGGCTTTTCGGGCCCCTGATCCGATACGACAAGTCGCACTTTTCCCTGTGCATGCGACTCGGAAACGAGCACGGAAAACTGAGATCCATCGCGACCAGCATCGAACAGGCGACGGCGCCGGACGATCTCCGGGCCTTTGCGCAGATTCTGAACGACCACACGGTGGTCGAGGAACAGGAGTTTCTGCCGCTGGTCGCTTCGCTGTTCACCCCCGAGGAGCTCGACGCGGTGCTGGACTTCTCGCCCCTCCCGACCCGACCCGCCAGCGTTGCGACCGGACGCTGAGCGCCGGACATCCGCGCCACCGTCCCAATTATCGGAAAGGCGTCATCGGCATCAGGCTTTCCGGCCGGGTCATCCGCTCCATGTCCACGGATATCCGCCCGATGGTGCCGGTCATCGTACCGGATGCGCGTGTCATGCGGGCGGTTGACTCATCCATGCCGCGCATGTCAACCGCCATGCCCCGGATGCGGAACGTCATATCGTCCATGTCCAGATGGATCGAGTGCATGTCCCGCGCCATCAAGTCAGCCAGCAGGCGTACCCGGGCGAGGTCGGCGGAAATGCCCGACTGACCCTCGACCATGCTGCCGGCCATCAGGTCCATGTCTTCCACCATGTAGCCCATGTCCCCGGCCATGGATGACACGTCAAGCCCCATCTGGCTCACGACCCGGGTCATCTGGCTCATGTCCCGGCTCATCTGGTACATGAGCATCCCCACCCCGCCAAAGACGAGCGCCACCCCCACGAGCAGCACAACCGATCCCGCGGCCCGCGCCGTAGCCTTGACTCCCGAGGGCCGACTGTCCGAACGCTCCTGCACCGCCATTCCTCGCTCTCCCGACGGGTAACACGGTCCCGCGACCCACGCCGCCTGCTCCGGTACTGGATATGCGCAGGGCGCGGCCCGATCCAGCGCTTAACCTCTCTGCCTAAGCATAGCCGATCCAACGCTGAAGGGCCGATGCCGGCACTGGTTCGCCTGGGTTGGGCAAGGGTGCGATGCCGGCTCGATCAGCGCCAGAACCATCAGGGCCAATTGTTGAGGCACCGCGTTGCCAATAGACTTGGCGGTTTGTAAACCACAGCCCCCGTAAGCCACACGGAGGCACCCCGCGAGGTTTCCGATGTTCGACGCGTTTGCTGGCCTGGCCTGGGATCAGGAGCGGCTGGTCCGGTTCCTGGATCTCGGCGGACCCGTGGTGCTGATTCTGCTGGTCATGTCGGTCGTCGCGCTGACCGTGATCCTGACCAAGATGGCGCACTTTTCGAGTCTGCGAATCGGCCATCGCCGCACTTCCGAAAAGGCGCTTGCACTGTACCGCAGCGGAAAGCTGCGCGACGCGATCGCCCGAGCAGAGCGTTCCCGGGATCCCGCATCCCAGCTCCTGGCGCGGGGCCTGCGCGGCGTGCAGCTGGGCCTGCCCGAGCAGAAGGTCCGCGAGGAGATGGTCCGCTACGGGAACGTCGCGCTCCAGGGTCTGCGTTCCGGTTTCCGCCCGCTGGAGGTGATCGGTTCTCTGGCTCCGCTGCTCGGGCTGTTCGGTACCGTGCTGGGGATGATCAAGGCTTTTCAGGCACTGGAGCTGGCGGGCACCCAGGTCGACGTGGCGGTGCTCTCCGGGGGCATCTGGGAGGCCCTGCTGACCACCGCGGTGGGCCTGGCGGTCGCGATTCCCGTCGTCGCGCTGCTGAACTGGCTGGAGGGGCGCGTGGAGCGTGTGGGCCACCGCATGGACGATCTGGTCAGCCGCGTGTTCACCGACGACCTCTCCCGCAGTTCTCTGCGCAGCAAAGCCGCGAAACAGCCGCTGGACGAACTGGCGGTCGCCGATGTCCACGCTGGCCGTTAAGAGGGCGCGCCGTCGCCCGTTGATCGGCCTGACACCGCTGATCGACGTCGTCTTCATCCTGCTGGTGTTCTTCATGCTGGCCTCCAGTTTCGCGGACTGGCGCGCCATTGAGTTGGCGGCTCCCGGTGAAGACGATGCCGCGGCGACCGGCACAGTCGAAGGCGCGCTACTGGTCGAAGTGCGCCCCGACGGTCTGCGCCTGGCCGGGGAGTTTCTCCCGCTGGAAACGATCGCCGACCGCGTCAGCGCGAGGCTTGCCGCCGCCCCGGACACCCCGGTCCTGGTGAAGCCTGCGGGCGGCGTAACCCTTCAGAGTACGGTGGTCATCCTCGACCGGCTGGCGCAGGCCGGTGCCGCGAACCTTTCGCTGATTCGGGATCCGCTGCGATGATCGGCGAGGGACGCCATTTCCGCCGACAGCAGCGCGCCGCGGACGAGGATGCCCGCGTACTGCCTCTGATCAATATCGTATTTCTGCTGCTGATCTTTTTCATGATCACCGGCCACATGAGCGCGCAGGCGCCGTTCGAGCTCGAGCCGCTGAAATCCGCGACCGGCAGCCACCCTCACCCCGAGGAACTGACGGTGTTCATCAGCGACGATGGGCACCTCGCCGTCGACCGGGACGCGCTCACCCTAACGGAGCTGGAGGCACTGGTGCGCGAACGGCAGAGCGAAACCGACGCGGCCCTCCGGGTCCGTCTGCAGGCCGATGGTCGCACCGAGGCCGTGCGCGTCGTCGCGGTGATGGAGGCGCTGCGCGCAGCGGGAACCGAGCGCCTGGAACTGCTCGCCTTGCCGGAACGATGACCGGCCCCGCTTTCCGCCACTGGCTCACCGGCTTCTTCTTCGCGGCGCTCGCCCACCTGGTTCTGGCGGCTTTCCTGATGGGCTTCTGGAGGGAACCCCCGCCGGAGCCAGGCTCGGCCGAAGTCCCGGGACTTGAGGTCACACTCTTCCCCGGATTTCACCAGGCGGTTCGGCAGGCCTCCCCACAGGCCCCGCCCGCGCTGGCCCCCGAAGCGCTGCCCCTCGATACAACGCTCGAGCCCGCGCCACCCGTCCCGGTGCTCGGGCCGGAACCAACGCCCGACGCGGTGCCTTCCGTCACGGTCGAAGCCGTTGCAACTTCGGAGGTTCCAGTGCGGATCGCCGCCGACACCGCAGCGCGCCAGCCGCCAACAGACTCCGAAAGCGCCCTTCGGGACGTCAGTATCGCCGAGCCCGTCGAGACAGTCGCGGCCCCGGAGGTTGTGGCAATCGCAGCCCCCGCAGTGCCCGTTGCGCCGCAGATCGCGGCGGATATCCCCGACATCGCCTCTGCCCGCGTCGAGTTGCCGGCCGACTTCGCCCGGACGTTGGAGCCCTCGGCAGCGTCACCGACCGAGGCACCCCTCGACCGGGTCATGGCAGACCAGCCGCCAGCGCCGATGGGGATACCGCCCTCCGACCCGGTTGTCGCCGCTGTATCCACGCCCACGGACGCCGTGGCGGTGGCGCCCTCGGAGTTGGCTTCGATCGCTGATCCGGATGCCGCTGTTGCGCTGGAACACACGCCCGCCAGCGTTGTGGTGACTTCACCCGAGGCGGCGCCCATCACCGCACCCATGGCCGACGCACCCATGGCCGACGCCCCCGTGGCCGACGCAGTGATCGCCGCGGACCCCATCCCGGCGATGACCGACCCCGTGATCGCCGCCCTGGGCCACGAGCTGGCACCACTCGTGGCTACGGTCGCTGCGGAGATTGAGGACGTGGCCGATGTCGCCGCGGTGGATGTCACCGTCGACGACGTGTCGGCGGAAACGCTCGCCGCGGAGGTCGTACCGACCACCGAAATCCAAGCCCCAGCGGCCGAGTCGGTCGCGACCGTCGAAACCATCGAAAGAACCGAGACCGTCGCGTTGGCTCCGGAAACGGAGGCGGTGGCACGCGAAATCCCGCTGCCCCCTTCCGCGCAGGAACCGAGCGCACCAGAGGAGGACGTCGGGAGAGAGGACCCGCCGTCTCCCGAGGTTCTGCCCGATGTCGCGCAAACCGCCACCGTCCAGGACCATTATTTCCGGGTGCTGCGGGACTGGCTGGACCGGCACAAGGACTACCCGCGGATTGCCCAGCGACGCGGGGAAGAAGGCACTGTCGTACTCGCGTTTACGCTCAACCGCCACGGCATGGTGCTGGAGCACGCGATCCTGCGCAGCTCCGGCCACAGCATCCTGGACAACACCGTCGAACACCTGATCCGCCGCGCTCAGCCGCTGCCAGCGATCCCCCCGGAGATGAACGTGGAGCTGCTGCAGGTGGTGGTGCCGATAGAATTCCGTCTCGAACGCTGAGCCGGACGGCAAACAGGAGCAATCCCAGAACCGAACGAGACTTTCCTGCACATCATTCCATCCCACCGAGATTGCAAACCGAAAGGAGACCACCCATGCGCACTGCCCCCGTCCTAGCCCGCTCCTCCCGCATTCTTCGCGGCGTCTTTTCCCTCCTGCTGGTGGCTTTGTGGGCCATCGTCCCGAACACGGCCCTTGCCGAGGGCACCGACTCGCTCACCATTCAGCTGAACAAGCTGGAGACCGAGGGCGACACCTGCCGCGCCTACATCGTGCTGGAGAACCGCAGCGACCTGTCGTTCGAGGCCCTGAGGCTCGACCTGGTGATGTTCGACGTCGATGGAGTGATCGCCCGGCGCCTGGCCGTGGACGCGGCGCCGCTGGCCGCGGGCCGAACCAGCGTGCGGGTGTTCGGAATCAGCAACCTCGCCTGTGACAACATCGGGCGCGTGCTGCTGAACGACGTGCTGAACTGCGCCGATGCCACCGGCGAACGCGCCGACTGCATGGATCGGATCGCCCCCGATAGCATCGCCGGCGTGCCCTTCATCAAGTAAACCAAGCAACCCGACGCCCCGGGCCACTTCCGCATTCGGACGAGGCCCGGGGCTGGGTTCTGGTCTCAGGGCCGACGTTCCATCGGCAGGTAATCCGTAAGCCCGTTCCCGGTGTAGATCTGCCGGGGGCGCGCAATGCGCCCGCCCGGCATCTGGCTCTGTTCCCACCAGTGGCCGATCCAGCCGGGCAGCCGGCCCATCGCGAAAATCACCGTGAACATGTTGGTCGGAATCCCGATCCCACGCAGCAGGATGCCGCTGTAGAAGTCGACGTTCGGATACAGCTTCCGCTCGACGAAATAGGGATCCGACAGCGCGATCTCCTCCAGCCGGCGAGCGATCTCCAGCAGCGGGTCGTCTCCGGAGAGCTGGGGCACCAGTTCTTCCGCCACCTTCTGAAGCATCTGGGCCCGCGGATCGAAGTTCTTGTACACGCGGGGGCCAAAGCCCATCAGCCGCACCTTGCTGTCCTTGTCCTTCGCGAGGCGCACGTACTCTTCCGGCGTGATGTTTCCCCGGTGGATCTGCTCGAGCATGTTCAGGACCGCAACGTTCGCACCCCCGTGCAACGGACCCCACAGCGCGCAGACACCGGCGGCGCAGGACGCGAACAGGTTCGCGCCGCTCGAGCCCACCATGCGGACCGTGGAGGTCGAACAGTTCTGCTCGTGGTCCGCGTGCAGAATCAGGATCAGATTCATTGCCTTGCGCACCAGGTTCGGGCAGACGTACTGGCGGTAGGGCAGCGAGAACATCATGTGCAACAGGTTGGGTACGTAGCGCAGGCTCGGATCCGGGTAGATGTAGGGCAGCCCACGTGAATGCCGGAAGGCATAGGCGGCAATGGTTCGGATCTTGCTGATCAGCCGGGCCGCGGCGTGGCGCAGTTCGTGCTCATCTTCGAGCTCATGGAGCTCCGGGTGGTAGCAGGACAGCGCATTGATCATCGCCGACAGGATCGCCATCGGTGGCGCCGATCGTGGAAAGCCCTCGAACTGATGCTTCATGCCCTCGTCGATGTTCGCGAACCGCGTCAGGTCTTCGGAGAACGAGTGGTACTCCGTCTCACTGGGCAGATGGCCGAAGATCAGCAGCCAGGCAACCTCGATAAACGTCGGGCTGTCCACGAACTGCTCGATCGGAATTCCCCGGTACCGGAGAATTCCCTCGTCGCCGTCGATGAAGGTGATCGCGCTCGTGCAACTCCCGGTATTGCCGTACCCGGGATCCAGCGTGATGTGCCCGGTATCGGCGCGAAGCTGGGCGATGTCGATGCCGCGCTCGCCTTCGCTGCCCTCGACAACGGGCAGCCGGTACTGATTTCCATCGAGCAACAGCGTGGCAGGTTCAAGGGAAACGGGCTCAGGCGTCAGAGGTTCGTTCATCGGGCGCACTCATGGTCGTCTGGAAAGGAAGACAGTGGCATTGCCACCCGTTGATGGTAGAGGAAAACGACCATCATGAGACATCGCACGCCCGAATGGCCGCGGCAGCGCCAGGATCCGTACGGTTTTTTCGATGGAAAGGGCGTCCAGATGCCATTTTCGTCCCAAAAGACCGGCGCATTGACTATTCTCGGGTGCAACACCAACGGCAAAGGAAGGAACCATCGATGGCCTACAACCGAAG
>PULL01000288.1 GCA_003550945.1 Thioalkalivibrio sp.
ACCACCACCTCCAGCCGCATGCGATGCTCTTCGGCAAAGCGCCGGGCGAATTCGTATTCGAAACCGACCAGCTCACCGCGCCACAGAAAATAGGAGGCGGCGGTATTGGGCAAGAGGATGCGCAGCCTGCGCCGCTCGCGCAGCTCCGGGAGATCGGCCACAAAGCGCGCCTCGCGCGGCCGGGTCAGCTGCTCCATGGTCAGAAAGCGGTTCAGTGCCGCCAGCAGTTGCGGCGTTTCTGGCCGCACGGCCCAGGCGATCGCCTGGCGCTCACCGAGCGGAAAAGCCAGGCGCAGGTCGTCCCGATAGCTCAGGTACATCTCGGCGATGTTGCTGTCCCGCACCGTCGCATCGATCTGCCCCGCCACCAGCATGTCGAGCGTGGACTCGTCGTCGAAGTGATCGAGTCCGGGAAGCAGGTGTATCTCGGGGTGATCCTCGCGCAGCGCGGTCAGCGTCTCCCAGAACGAACTGGCCCGGTCCACCATCACGCTGCGCCCCTCCAGGTCCTCCACTGCGTGAATGTCGTCGTTCGCCGCAGCGACCAGCACCACTTCGTAGACGTGGTCGATGGGCAGGGAGAAGTCGACACGCTCCTGGCGCGCCGGCGTCACGGTGAGATTGGCGGCAATGATGTCGGCCCGCCCCTCTTCGAGCAGCGGCAGCATCTCGCCCAACCGGAACACCGGGACCAGTTCCATGCGAAGACCCAGAGAGTTCGCAAAGGATTCGGCGAGTTCGCGCTGCTGGGCTACCGGCGATCCCCGCCGCGGCAGCGACGGCTCGCCCAATGCGGTTCCCGGAACAATCACCCGGAGCACGCCCTGTTCCAGAAGCGCGTCCAGATCACCGGTCTCCACCGGGCCCAACCCTGGGGATCCCGGGCCCTGTTCACCGCAACCGGGCGTCGCCACCAACAGGAGAAGGGCCATCAACAACCAGCGAATCGACATGGTTCACACGTGCGTTCAAAGGGGTGACAGCCCCTTTTTATAGCCGATGGGACGGAACTTCTCCTGTCTCAGGAAAGCACCGCGGCCCGACGGCTTGCAGATAGAGGGGCGCAGGCAAACGCTGGCGTCCCGGGTACAGTCGGGCCGGCGAGAGGGGTTTACCAGAGGGGTGTGGGCGCATCGTGCCGGCTGGCACTCGACCTGCGCCTGGCGCTCGAAGCTGCGCGGTGAACGCGCAGTCCTCCCGCAAGGGAGTGGATGGGCTTGGTGGTTCGCCTAGAAGAACAGCATCACGCTGACGGACGCCATGATCGGGACGCCGGCAACGATGGCGAGGGTCAGCACACAGATGGAGCAATCCTTTACACGACCAGAGCGGAAGAATTTCAAAACGGGTTCTCCAACCGGGCCAGCGAGCTGGCTTTTTCGAACGCCGTGGAGTCTGACAGGTGGGCCGCCCATACGCAACCGCGTGCACCCCGATACGTCCTGGAAGACCCGGTTTTTTGATCTGGATCAAAAACGCGCGCGATGGGACGGGTTCACGAAGCGGCCCGGCAACCTCACGGAGGCAACACGGCATCGGGTATGCTTTGAGGGTTGTCCAGATTTCTCGGGAGAGGCCATGGCCGCAACAGAAACCGCTCAGGCGCTGGATGCCGCCGAGCGCGTCTGTGCGCAACGGGGGGTGCGCCTGACCTCGCTGCGCCGGCGGATCCTGGAACAGATCCTGAAGACGGATGGGGTGATCAAGGCCTACGACCTGATTCACGATCTCAGTTCACGGGATCGCACAATCAAGCCGCCAACGGTCTACCGCAGCCTCGCCTTCCTGCTGGACCAGGGATTCATCCACCGCATCGAGAGCCTGAACGGGTTCGTCGCCTGCAACCATCCGGGCGAGGCCCACGAGACCCTGTTGATGATCTGTGACGCCTGCGGTCGCATCGACGAGATGCATCCGGAACACATCAGCAAGGCGCTGGACCACGCGGCGGACGAGAAGGGTTTTGCGATCAGCAGCAAGGTCGTCGAACTGCACGGGACCTGCCGCGGCTGCAGGGACGCGGACCGCGCGCCTCGCGCCTCGTTGTGACGGACGCTCACAGCTCGCGGAGTCAGACGGGCCACATCGACGCCGCGACAGGGGTCGCCCACGACCGGCTGTCGTCCCTGCCCCCGGTGATCCGAGCCGACACCCGCGCGGTGGTCCTGGGTAGTTTCCCGGGTGCGGCGTCCCTGCAGGCCCAACAGTACTACGCGCATCCGCGCAACCAGTTCTGGCCGATCCTGGGAACACTGTTGGGGGAGCCGTTGCCGGAACTGCCTTACGCGGAACGCCTGCGTACGTTGCTGGAACACCGTGTCGGACTCTGGGACGTCTACGCCAGCTGCCGGCGCAAAGGCAGCCTCGATACGGCGATTCGCGACGCAGTGCCCAACGAACTCGATCAGCTGCGGGCCTGGGCGCCGGATCTGCGGCTCGTCTTGCACAACGGCGCGGAGAGCGCCCGGCGGATCCGGGAGGTCGAGGCGCTCGAACTCGCGGCGATCCGGCTCCCGTCGACCAGCCCGGCGAATGCGCGCCTGAGCCTGGAGGCGAAGCTTTGCCTCTGGCGGGAGGCACTCGTCCGGGCGGGCGTGCTTTTGGCCGAAACGTAGCATTCTGCGGCACGGCCCGGTCACTTGCTGACATTGGGCTGCCGGGTGCCTGGTGGCAGCGCGGGCGTTTGGGGCAGGGCGGGCGTTTGGGGCAGGGCGGTTTCCGGGTGGGCCCGGTTCGGACACGCTCGAGCCATCCCTGGGCGCTCGACGGCGGCCATGCATGGCCGCCGTCGAGCGCCCAGGGATGGCTCGAGCGTGTCCGAACCGGGCCCACCCGGAA
>PULL01000073.1 GCA_003550945.1 Thioalkalivibrio sp.
ATTTCAGCGGCATTGGTTCCGACCCTCAGTCGGCACTGCCCATCTGACTCTGCTCGTAGTTCTGCAGACCGACTCGTTCGATCAGCGCGAGGTTGGTCTCCAGCCAGTCCACGTGTTCCTCTTCACTTTCCAGGATCCCCTGCAGCAGATCCCGGGTGACGTAATCCTTCACCTGCTCGCAGTGGGCGATCGCTTCGCGGTAGGCCGGAATTGCCTCCATCTCCATCGCCAGATCGCATTCGAGAATCTCTTTCGTGTTCTCGCCGATCCGCAGCATGCCGAGGTCCTGGAGGTTTGGAAGACCTTCGAGAAACAGGATGCGGTTGATCAGCGCGTCGGCGTGCTTCATCTCGTCGATGGATTCGCCGTATTCGTACTCGTCCAGCTTCTTCAGCCCCCAGTCGCGGAACATGCGGGCGTGCAGGAAGTACTGGTTGATCGCGGTCAGCTCGTTCTTGAGTGCAAGGTTCAGGTGGCGCAGGACTTCCGAATCACCTTTCATGGTGGACTCCTCATCGTGTCTTGTTGGAACCCCGGGTACGTCCGGGGAATGCGACGCGGCGACCGGGCGCGCGCTCCAGCACGCCCGGCCGCCGGGTGTTGGGTATCACGCCTGCGCCTGAAGTTCCAGATTCACCGTTTTTTCGGAGCCACCCCGCAACAGGCCCAGCGCGCGCTGTCCGCATTTCCCGCATTCCGAGCAGACACCGAGCCGCGCGCGCAGGTCACGCATGCGCAGACCGGGTTCACCACTGGCCAGGTTCCGGATATCGCCTTCCCGAATGCCCTTGCAGATACAGACGTACATGAGCCGACCTTGGATTCGAAGTGTTGTTCGCGTGAATAGTATCGGTGTTGCGAATCATTTGCAACCGTATCCACGAAGACACCAGTTTCGCTGTCGCCATAGCCGCCCGAATATTCTGAACTGTTAATATGCGTCGCGTAAGCCCGCCACGACCGCCTCCAAGGTTTCGCCACGGAGATCTTTCATGGAATTCGATCCCCTTCTGCTATCCCGCATCCAGTTCGCGTTCGTCGTCTCCTTCCACGCGATCTTCCCGGTCTTCACCATCGGCCTCGCGACCTACATCGCGCTGCTGGAGGCGATCGCCTACCGCACCCGGGATCCGCAATGGGCGCGGTTGTCGCAGTTCTGGATCAAGATCTTCGCGGTGGTCTTCGGGATGGGGGTCGTTTCGGGGCTGGTGATGGCCTTCCAGTTCGGCACGAACTGGAGCGAATTCTCCTACCGAAGTGCCAACTTCCTCGGTCCGGTACTCGCCTACGAGGTCGTGACCGCCTTTTTCCTGGAAGCCGCGTTCCTCGGCGTGCTGCTGTTCGGGCGCAACAAGGTACCTCCCGGCGTGCACCTTTTTGCGGCGGTGATGGTGGCCGTGGGCACTTTCATCTCCTCGTTCTGGATCCTGTCCGCGAACTCCTGGATGCAGACGCCGGCAGGATTCGAGCTGCGCGACGGCATGGTGCACGTGACCAGCTGGCTCGAGGCCATCTTCAATCCGTCGTTCCCCTACCGTTTCGCGCACATGGCAGTCGCGTCGCTGCTGACCGGAGGTTTCGTCGTGGCCGGCATCTCCGCCTGGTACCTGCTCAAAGGGCACGCGGTCACCGCCAGCCGGCGGGCATTGAAGATGACGCTGGTGATGCTGGCGATCGCGGCGCCGGCCCAGCTGGTGATCGGGGACTTTCACGGCCTGAATACGCTTGAGCACCAGCCGGCGAAAGTCGCCGCGATGGAAGGTGCCTGGGAAACGCAGGAAGGCCTGCCGCTGCTGCTGTTCGCGATCCCCGATTCGGCGAACGAGACCAACCACTTCGAACTCGGGATACCGAAACTGGCGAGCCTGATCCTGACCCACGAGTGGGATGGCGAAGTGCTCGGGCTGAAGGAGTGGCCCGCCGAAGAGCGGCCGCCGGTGGGTATCGTATTCTGGTCGTTCCGCGTGATGGTAGGCATCGGCATGGTGATGATCGGCGTCGCGCTGTGGGGCGCATGGATGCTCTACCGCGGCCGCGTGCTGGACAGTCCGGCGCTGTTGCGCACGCTGACGCTGATGATCCCGCTGCCTTTCGTGGCGGTTCTCGCCGGGTGGTTCGTCACCGAGGTCGGGCGCCAGCCCTACGTGCTCTACGGCGTCATCACGGTGCAGGAAGGGCTGACCCCCAGCCTGACCGGCGGCATGGCGCTGTTCACGCTGATTGGCTACATCGTGGTCTATGCGCTGGTATTCACGGCTGGCATTTACTACCTGACGCGGATCGTGCGCAAGGGTATGCCCGAAGAGCCCGAGGGTCTGCCCGACTCCCACGGCCACCCGAAGCGTCCGCTCTCCGCGGCGGATACGCCGCTCGATGAAACGGCCGGACAGGCGTCCTAGGGGGAACCAGCGATGTACGATTTCACCATTCTCTGGGTACTGATCATCGGCTTCGGCATCCTGATGTACGTGCTCACCGACGGTTTCGACCTCGGCGTCGGGATCCTGTTTCCGTTCGCCCGTTCGGAGCAGGACCGCGACATCATGATGAACACCGTGGCCCCGGTCTGGGACGGCAACGAGACCTGGCTGGTGCTCGGCGGGGCCGGCCTTCTCGCCGCTTTCCCGCTGGTCTACGCCGTCTTCCTTCCCGCACTGTACATCGGTGTGTTTCTGATGCTGGCGGGCCTTATTTTCCGTGGCGTGGCCTTCGAGTTCCGTTTCAAGTCGCCTCCTGGCCGGCGCGGCCTGTGGAACGTGGCCTTCTTCGGCGGCTCGCTGGTCGCGACCTTTGCGCAGGGTGCGGTGGTCGGGACCTTCATCCAGGGCTTC
>PULL01000151.1 GCA_003550945.1 Thioalkalivibrio sp.
ATCTGGCGTGCGCGGCCCTCCAGGGCCCGGGTTTGTCAGTATCTCTTTGGATCGTAGCTCAAACGGGCAAGGCGGTTGGGGTCGCGACCAAAGAAGAACAACCTTCGCCCATCGTCATGATCGTTCCCTCTCCCCAGCCCTCTCCCGCAAGCGGGAGAAGGAGCTTCCATCGTCAGGGGTGCCGAGAGGCCATGAGAGTTGAGTTAGTCGCTGAAGGCCACGATCAGGTCGCGGCTGCCAGGGACTCAGGCAGTGACCTTGTTGACTCCCGTCGCGGTGCCGACCAGCATGACGTCGGCCGGGCGGCGCGCGAACAGGCCGTTGGTGACCACGCCGGCGATGTGGTCGAGTTCACCTTCGAGTTCGACCGGGTTCATGATGCGCAGGCCGTGCACGTCGAGGATCACGTTGCCGTTGTCGGTGCGGAAGTTCTCGCGCAGCACCGGGTTGCCGCCTTTTGCGGCCAGCGCACGCGCGACGTGGCTGCGGGCCATCGGGATCACCTCCACCGGCAGCGGGAACGCGCCGAGGTAGTCGACCTGCTTGGTCTCGTCGATCACGCAGACGAAGGTCTGCGACGCCGCCGCGACGATTTTCTCGCGCGTGAGCGCGCCGCCGCCGCCCTTGGTCAGGTGCAGGTGGCGGGTGGCTTCGTCGGCGCCGTCGACGTAGATCGGCAGCGGGCCGGCCGCGTTCAGGTCGAGCACTTCGATGCCGTGGCTGCGCAGCCGCTCGGCGCTGGCTTCGCTGGAGGCGACCGCGCCATCGATCTTGCCTTTCATTTTCGCCAGCGCGTCAATGAAGTGGTTGGCGGTCGACCCGGTGCCAACCCCCACGATCCAGCCGCTCTGCACGTATTCCAGGGCCGCTTCGGCGACGGCCTTCTTCATTTCATCCTGAGTCATGGTTTTTTCCGGAGGTGATTGAAACCGGACGAGGATACCCAGCGGGGCGGTGGGTGTCCAAGGATTGCACGGCTGTTGCCGCTGTTCCGGATGTCGGGGTAAGACCCCGACATGCTATCTTCGGCGCATGGCTTACCCCTACCTGGAAAAAATTCTCACCACTTCGGTGTACGACGTGGCGCGGGAGACGCCGCTTGAACGGATGCCGATACTGTCGCAGCGGCTCGGCTCCTCGGTGTGGCTGAAGCGCGAGGACCTGCAGCCGGTGTTCTCGTTCAAGCTGCGCGGCGCCTACAACCGGATCTCGCAGCTCTCCGAATCCGAGCGGGCGCGCGGCGTGATCGCGGCCTCGGCGGGGAACCACGCTCAGGGTGTCGCGCTCGCGGCGTCGAAACTCGGCATCAAGTCGGTGATCGTGATGCCGGTGACCACGCCGCAGATCAAGGTGGAGGCGGTCCGACGCCTCGGTGGCCGCACCGTGCTGTTCGGGGATTCCTTCGACGAGGCCTCGGCGCACTCGCAGACGCTGCAGGAAAAACACGGCTACGTGTTCATCCATCCCTTCGACGATCCCGCGGTGATCGCCGGACAGGGCACGGTCGCGATGGAGCTGCTGCGCCAGCACTCGGGACCGCTGGACGCGGTGTTCGTCTGTGTGGGTGGCGGTGGCCTGCTCGCCGGCATGGCGGCCTACATCAAGCGCCTGCGCCCGGAAATCCGGGTGATCGGCGTGGAGCCCGAGGATGCCCCGTCGATGTACGAGGCATTGCGTCGCAAACGGCGCGTGGTGCTGGATCAGGTGGGCATCTTCGCGGACGGGGCGGCGGTGCGGCAGGTCGGCAAGGAGACGTTCCGGCTTGCACGCAAGTTCGCGGATGAGGTGCTGCTGGTCGATACCGACGAGATCTGCGCGGCCATCAAGGACGTCTTCGACGACACGAGGGTGGTCGCCGAGCCCGCGGGCGCGTTGTCGGTGGCGGGCCTGAAAAAATATGTCGAACGGGAAGGCCTAAAGGGCGGCCGGTTTGCTGCGGTGCTGAGCGGGGCGAACATGAACTTCGACCGGCTGCGGCACGTGGCGGAGCGGGCGGAGATCGGCGAGCGTCGCGAAGCCCTGTTCGCAGTGACGATCCCGGAGCGCCCCGGAAGCTTCCGGCGCTTCTGCAAGGCGATCGGCAAGCGCGGCATCACGGAGTTCAATTACCGGTTCTCCGACGAGACCGACGCGCACGTGTTCGTCGGGTTGAAGCTGGAGGGAGGGGACGCCGAGAAGCAGGAGGTGCTGGAGCGACTCAGCGCAGAGGGCTATCCGATTCTCGACATGACGGATAACGAGGTCGCGAAGCTGCACCTGCGGCACATGGTTGGCGGGCACGCCAGTCACGTGAAGAACGAGAGCCTGTACCGGTTCGAGTTCCCGGAGCGGCCTGGCGCGCTGCTGCATTTCCTCACGCGCATGGGCGCGAACTGGAACATCAGCCTGTTCCACTATCGCAACCACGGCGCCGCCTACGGCCGGGTGCTGGTGGGCATGCAGGTGCCGGAGTCCGACAGCGCCCGCTTCCGGGCGTTTCTGGCGGAGATCGGGTATCCGTGGTGGGAGGAGACGGATAACCCGGCGTATCCGTTGTTCTTGCGTTGATCCTGACGGACTCCGGTCGTGGGAGCGAGCCTGCTCGCGTCAGTGTGACTTCGCGGCCAGCGCTTCTTCGTTGTACGCGGCGTCTATGGTGACGATCGTTTTCTCCACGAGGCGGAAGCCTTCCACCGGCGCGTCGTCTTTCATGTATTTGAGGCGCACAGGGCCAATCGACTTCACCGCGGTCGCTCGATCGAGGGTGGTGTCGGGCGCGTCGGCGCCGGCGCCTTCCATCAGCGCGACGAGCACCTCGGCGACGATCGGGTCGCGGTGGCTGCCGTCGC
>PULL01000148.1 GCA_003550945.1 Thioalkalivibrio sp.
GAACACGCTCCAGTATGCGGCCGCAAAGCCCACGACCGCCGCGACGTCCAGCCAGAACAGCCACCCGATGCCACTCGCGTGCCAGAGCATGCTGCTCAGCCCCACCAGGGCGATCAGGACCACCAGCAGGTGCAGGTCCCACTGCTCGCGCCACCGCGCCCGCTCCAGCTGCTTCCACGCCTGCCAGGCAGCGATGAAATAGGCCAGCCCGGTGACGGTGTTCAGCGGTTCCGCGAACCAGCCGGGTTCGGTACGTTCGCAATACAGACTCATCCGATCCCTCCCGTCACCGCGTCCTGACGCGCGGTCTACTCACGATGCAGGCCGTGCATGAACGCGGACAGGAAATCGCCTGCACCGACCCCGGGGATATCCAGCCCCAGGTCCTGCATCTCCCGGGCGATGTGATCCTGCAGCTTGGCGGTGTCGCCCTCGGCACTCATCGGCAGCGTCGCTCCGCGCAGGCGCTCCGCGAGGCGCTCGACGCCATCCGCCGGAAACACCGTGAAGTCACCGGAAAACTCCAGATCCTCGAGCACGTTGTCGCGGGTGAGCATCCGCACGCGGATCAGCCCGCCGCGAGCCTTGTGCACCCCCTCCACCAGATAGGTGCCGGCGGCGATCTTCACCCCGGTGGTCACGATGCGGCGTCCCTTCTGATAGACCCACTCCGGATCCTGCAGCAGGTGGCGCACGCCGTCCAGTGCCTGTTCTTCGGCAGGCGTGAGCCCGGACTCCTCCGGGCGATACCCCAGATGCTCCTCGATTGCGCCGAGGAACAGCGACTTCACCTGTTCGCGCTCCGGCGGCTGGCCCAGTTCGCGCGTCAGCGTGGTCATGTAGTCCTGCATGCCCTGACGCAGCTTGTCGCGGAATTTCTCCGAACTCACCTTCAGACACCGCGCCATCGTGTACATGTCGAAATCGAACATGAAGCTGCCGACCATCACCGTCGCGTCGTTGATCCGCGCCGAACCGGTGCCGCCGATCTTGCGCCCGTTCACATGGATGTCGTTCACGGGGCGGAACACCGCCGGCACTCCAAGGGCCTGATAGGTCGCCAGCACCGGCGCCATGAAGTGAGAGTAGATCGCCTCCACGCGCGCAGGCGCCATGCGGTGCGGATAAACGAAGTGGAAGAACATCTGGTCGCGGTTCAGGTACACCGCGCCACCGCCCACGTCACGGCGGATGATCGGCAGGCCATTCGCCTCGCAGTACGCGGTGTCCACTTCCTGTTCGATGTCCTGGTGCAGGCCGACGGAAACGAATGGATCGGTTGGGTTCACCAGCGTGACCACCGGGTCGTCGTCGGCGGTGATGGTTTCCGCCACCGCATGAAAGATCGCCATCGACTCCAGGGGCGACACGTAGCCCGCGTCGATCACTCGCATTCTCTTCATCTGCCACTCCTCAATCGCTGTTGCCTGTTCAGATAGACCTCCGCGACATCCAGATCCTCGGGCCGGGTGATCTTGATGTTCATCGGACTGCCCTCGACCAGCAGGGGTCGCTCCCCGACGAACTCCATCGCGCTGGCCTCATCAGTGACTGCGACCCCCGAGGCCAAGGCAGCGTCCAGTGCCGCGCGCAGCGCCTGCAGACGGAACATCTGCGGCGTCAGTGCACGCCAGACGCGGCTGCGGTCCAGCGTGCGTTCCACCCGGCCCTCAACCCCCTCGAGCTTCAGGGTATCGGTGCTCGCCGCGACCAGCAGTCCACCGACCGGATCGTCGCGCAACACCTCGATCAGGTGATCGAGGTCAGCCGGCGGGAGGCAGGGGCGTGCCGCGTCGTGAACGAGCACCCAGTCGTCCGGCCGGCCCCTTTGCGCCAGAAACGCGAGGCCGTTGCGCACCGAGTCGGCCCGCTCCTCGCCTCCGGTCACGATGAACAGTCGGCCTCCCGCACCGGACAGGTCCACGGCGTCGCGATCGACTCCGCCACCCAGCACCAGCGCCACACCGCGTATCGCCGGGTGCTCGAGGAAGATGTCGAGCGTGTATTCCAGCACCGATCGCGCGCCCAGCCTCAGGAACTGCTTCGGCCTGTCCGCACCCATCCGCCGCCCGACACCGGCGGCCGGGATCAGCGCCCAGAGAGCGGGTTCGTGTTGCTCACTCGTCACGCCGGTGGTCCACAAGAGGTTGGGGTTGGGTGCCGGGAGCCGGATCGACCGGCAGGAAGAAGACCTCGTCCTCGCGAATCATCCCGAGATCCCTGCGGGCGCGCTCCTCCACTGCCTCGCTGCCGCTGCGCAAATCCTCCACCTCCGCCTCCAGCGCATCGTTCCGGCTGCGCAACTGCTCGTTCTCGATCTGCTGCAGACGCTTCACCTCGTGCAATTCCTGCACATACCGCCAGTTACCCTCGCCGAACCACAGCGACCACTGCAGGCCCAGCAGCGCCAGCAACAGCAGGCCCGTGAGCCAGCGCATCAGCTCCGACCTGCGGGGGTGGGGACAGCAAGGCCCGGACCCGCAACGTTCACGGGCAGGGTGTCGGCCGTACCGGGCCGGCGCTCAAACGCCCCGCCGGCCCTGGCCATCCGCGTCTGGCATTGGCACGCGCATCAGCGCGCACCCGGCGAGAATGCGTCGCGCCCCGGGTAACGGGCCGCGGAACCCAGCATCTCCTCGATCCGGATCAGCTGGTTGTACTTGGCCACGCGATCCGAGCGCGACATCGACCCCGTCTTGATCTGGCCCACGCCGGTGGCGACGGCCAGATCGGCGATGGTCACGTCCTCGGTCTCGCCGGAGCGGTGCGAGATCACCGAACTGTAGCCGGCCGCGCGCGCCATCGCGATCGCTTCCA
>PULL01000070.1 GCA_003550945.1 Thioalkalivibrio sp.
CCGATGGGACGCGGCGGTGGCCGGCTGATGCTGGGCGAGGAGCGGGTGGTGCTGGTCACCCGTGACGGTGAACGCTACGAAGCCTCCGACCCGGACAGCCTGATGGCATTGATCACGGGACGCGCGATCCCGGTCTCCGGGCTCGAGTACTGGGTGAGGGGCATCGCGCGGCCGGGGGTGGGTTTCGACCTGCGTGCGGACGTCGACGGCCAGCCTGTCCGGTTGATCCAGGACGGGTGGGAGATCGTGTACGGCGCCTTCGAGGACGCGGGTGTCGCCAATATGCCCACCGCGCTGAATCTGCGCCGCGAGGACATGCAGCTGCGGCTGCTGATCCAGCGCTGGCAGTTGGGGCCGGCGCCGTTGTCGTGAGCATCGATTTCTCGATCCGGTTTCCGGCGCCGGCGAAGATCAATCGCTTTCTCCACATCACGGGACGGCGTGCCGACGGGTACCACGAGCTGCAGACCGTGTTCCAGTTCGTGGATCTGCATGACTGGCTGCGCTTCACTCCGTTGCCCCGGGGGCACTTCGAGCTCGATGCGGAGCCATCGCTGGTGAGCGACGACAACCTCTGCCTGCGTGCAGCGCGGCTGCTGGACGAGCACGCGGGATGCCGGTTCGGGGTCCGGATCGAATTGATCAAGAATATCCCCGTGGGCGGCGGGCTCGGGGGGGGCAGTTCCGACGCCGCGACCACGCTGGTGGCGCTGAATCACCTGTTCGGACTGGGCCTGCCGGTCGCGTCCCTCGCGGACCTGGGGCTGCGGCTCGGCGCCGACGTGCCGGTCTTCGTGCGGGGGCGCGCGGCCTGGGCCGAGGGCGTCGGCGACCGATTGACTCCGGTGGAGCCGGACATGCCCTGGGTGTTGCTGATCGACCCCGGGGTTTCCGTGTCCACCGCCACCATGTTCGGCGCCGGCGAATTGACAAGGGACTGCCCCCCCGAGAGAATCACGAACTCGGACTACGGTTCGCTGCGCAATGTCTTCGAGCCGCTGGTGCGGCGCCGGTATCCATCTGTGGACGCGGCGCTCGGCTGGCTGGAGGCATCCGGAATCCCGGCCCGGCTCAGCGGTACCGGTGGCTGCCTGTTCGGCCTGTTCGCCGACGAGTCGGCCGCGCGCGCGGCGCAGCAGGCGCAGCCGCAGTCCTGGCGCAGTTGGGTTGGCCGCCTGCAGAACCGGTCGCCCCTGTGCGATTGGCACGCCCGGCGTCAGGCCGAAGGCGCGCCGTAACGGAACAACCAGTCACTGGGCCGTCGCCAAGCGGTAAGGCACCGGGTTTTGATCCCGGCATTCGCAGGTTCGAATCCTGCCGGCCCAGCCATATCGAAGTCGTGGCGCGGGGATATTGCCGAGCGTCACGAAGTGGGGCCGGCAGGGTTCGAAGCTCAAGGTTCGACTGCCCCGCAGGGGCAGAACGTCGCCGCAGGCGACGGCCCGAAGGGCGGCGCGCAGCGCCGTAATCCTGCCGGCCCAGCCATATCGAAGTCGTGGCGCGGGGATATTACCGAGCGTCACGAAGTGGGGATCGGCGTGGGGGCGGTCCCCTGCCACGGCCTTCACCCGTTCAATACGGCCCGAACAGCGGGTCGGTTTCGGCGCAGGGGTTACCTGCTGCCGCTCCCGCGCTAGAATCCACGTCCGGCCCGGTCCGCTCCGGTTTGGGCCGGTTCCGACCCATGCATTCAGATCGGGGGTTTCGTGGCGAACCAAAGCCGAATGATGATCTTCACGGGCAACGCGAACCCGCAGCTCGCGCAACGGGTGGCCGAACATCTCGACCTGCGCATCGGCAAGGCCACCGTCGGGCGTTTCAGCGACGGCGAGGTCCAGGTCGAGATCCTGGAAAACGTGCGCGGACGGGACGTGTTCGTGATCCAGCCCACCGGTCGGCCGACCAACGACAACATCATGGAGTTGTTGATCATGGTGGACGCGCTGCGCCGGGCCTCTGCAGGTCGCATCACCACCGTGATCCCCTATTTCGGCTACGCGCGTCAGGACCGGCGGGTGCGTTCCGCGCGCGTGCCGATCTCGGCCAAGGTCGTGGCCAACATGATCGAGGCGGTGGGGGCGAACCGCGTGCTGACCATCGACGTGCACGCCGATCAGGTACAGGGCTTCTTCAACGTGCCGGTGGACAACGTCTATGCCTCTCCGATCCTGCTGGGCGACATCTGGCGCCGCGAGGCCGGCGAAGTCACGGTGGTTTCGCCCGACGTCGGCGGCGTGGTGCGCGCCCGGGCGATTGCGAAGCGCCTCGATGACGCCGATCTCGCGATCATCGACAAGCGCCGGCCGCGGGCCAACGAGTCGCAGGTGATGCACATTATCGGCGACGTCGAAGACCAGTGCTGCGTGATCATCGACGACATGGTGGATACCGCCGGAACCCTTTGCCAGGCGGCGCGTGCGCTGAAGGAGCACGGTGCGAAGAAGGTTTACGCCTACGCGACGCACGCCGTGCTTTCCGGGCCCGCTGTTGCTAACATAGAGGGTTCGATGCTTGATGAACTGGTGGTCACCGACACCTTGCCGCTGCAGCCCAACGCCCAGGCCTGCGGCCGCATCCGCCAGCTGTCCGTGGCGGAAATGCTCGCGGAGACCATTCGCCGCATCAACACCGAGGAATCGGTCAGCTCGCTGTTCGTCGACTGACCTCGTACCTGCTGCCCATCCGGGCGGCATCGAAGGGCCCCGGCCCCTGCTGGCGCCTCATCTGGTCGCGGATGAGGCGCATTCATTTTGGAGAGAACGACCATGAGTCTGGATTTTGTCATTGAAGCCGAACCGCGCGTGGATCAGGGATCGGGTGCGAGCCGCCGCCTGCGTCGCGCGGGCAAACTGCCCGGCATCCTGTACGGGGGGCACAAGGACCCCGTGGCGATCACGGTGGATCACAACGCCATCCTGCTGAACCTGAAGCACGAAGCCTTCTACTCCCACATCCTGACGGTGAACCTGGATGGCAATTCGGAGCGGGCGATCCTGCGGGATCTGCAGCGGCACCCCTTCAAGCCCACGCTGGTCCACATCGATCTGCAGCGGGTGAGCGCCGACGAGGCGATCCGGGTGCACGTGCCGGTGCACCTCGTGAACGAGGAGATGTGCAAAGGGGTGAAGACCGGAGGCGGAATGATCAACCGGCAGCTGAACGAAGTCGAGGTCGAATGCCTGCCGGGGGATCTCCCCGAGGCGATCGAAGTGGACGTGGCGCAACTCGGCGTCGGCGAGTCGGTCCACCTCTCCGAACTCGTGCTGCCTGCTGGCGTGACCGTCGTGGCGCTGGCCCATGAAGGCCACGATTCCGCGGTGGTCAGCGTGCTGCTGCCGCGTGGCGAGAGGGAGGAAGAGGAAGAGGAAGGAGGCGAGCCGGGCTCCGAGGGCCTCGGGCTCGGAAGCTGACCCACCGATCTTCGCGGCCTTCTGCGAAGACATGCCGATACGCCTGATTGTCGGGCTCGGTAACCCAGGCCCGCGTTATGCCGACACCCGACATAACGCGGGCTTCTGGTTTGTGGACCGGCTCGCGGCCGATCGGGGCAGCCTGTTCCGTGCGGAATCCCGTTTCGAAGGCGAGGTCGCGCGCTTCGCTGTCGGCGCGCAAACCTGTCTGTTGCAGAAGCCGCTGACCTTCATGAACAAGAGCGGCAACGCGGTGCAGAAGCTTGCAGCGTTTCATCGCATCCCGGCATCCGAGATCCTGGTCGTTCACGACGATCTCGATCTGCCGGTTGGAACCGCGCGCCTGAAGGTCGGTGGCGGTCACGGCGGCCACAATGGGCTGCGCGACCTGCACCGCCATCTCGGCGCGGATTACGCGCGCCTGCGCATCGGCATCGGGCACCCCGGCGTGCGTGAGGCGGTGATTGGCTTTGTGCTCGAGCGCCCCAGCCGCGACGAAGAACAGGCGATGCGCAACGCGATCGAGGCGTCGCTGGAATTGGTGGACGACCTGGTCGCCGGCCACTGGGACCGGGCCGTGCGCCTGCTGCACACCCCGGCAAAACCGGATCGGGAGAGCGAAGCATGAGTCTGAAGTGCGGAATCGTCGGCCTGCCCAACGTGGGCAAGTCCACCCTTTTCAACGCGCTGACGCAGGCTGCGATTGCGGCAGAGAACTACCCGTTCTGCACCATCGACCCGAATGTGGGTGTGGTGGAAGTGCCCGATCCAAGGCTGGACGCGCTGGCGGCCATCGCGAAACCGCAGCGTGTGCTGCCGACCACGGTGGAATTCGTCGACATCGCCGGTCTGGTCGCGGGGGCGGCCAAGGGTGAGGGCCTGGGCAACCAGTTTCTCGCCCACATCCGCGAGACCGACGCGATCGCGCAGGTCGTGCGCTGTTTCGAGGACGACGACGTGGTTCACGTCTCCGGCCGGGTGGACCCGTTGTCGGATATCGAGACCATCGGCACCGAGTTGGCCCTGGCCGATCTGGAGACGGTGTCCCGCGCGATCACCCGCCTGACACGGGCGGCGAAGTCGCAGGACAAAGAGGCGGTTGCGCGGCTGGAGATCGCCGAACGCGTTGCAGCGGCGCTGGACAAGGGTACCCCCGTGCGGGCCCAGGCGCTCTCCGCCGAGGCGCTCGATCTGCTGAGCGACCTGCACCTGCTGACGGCGAAGCCGTTGATGTACATCGCGAATGTCGCCGAGAACGGCTTCACCGACAATCCGCTGCTCGCGCAGGTTGAAGCGCACGCTTCGCAGGAGGGCGCGGAGGTGGTGCCTGTCTGCGCGGCGCTCGAGTCGGAGATCGCACAGCTCGATGCCGCTGAGCGCGCCGAGTTTCTGGCCGAACTGGGGCTCTCGGAACCGGGCCTGGACCGGGTCGTGCGCGGCACGTACCGCTTGCTGAACCTGCAGACGTTCTTCACCGCGGGTCCGAAAGAGGTGCGCGCGTGGACCGTGCGCAAGGGGGCGACGGCGCCGAGAGCGGCGGGCGTGATTCACACGGACTTCCAGAAGGGGTTCATACGCGCCGAAGTGATCGCATTCGATGATTTCGTTGCCTGTGGCGGCGAGCAGGGTGCGAAGGACGCGGGGAAATGGCGCCTGGAAGGCAAGGAATACGTCATGCATGAAGGGGACGTTGTACATTTCCGCTTCAACGTCTGATGCTTCGGCGCGGGCGGGCGGACCCCAGGTATCGGAGCGCGGGTCGATTGGTCCGCGTCCGGTGCGGCGGGCACGATCGCTCCGTCAGCCGGGCGGGTAGCGCCAGATCTTCCGGTGACCTGCCGGGTCACCCCAACCCAGATCATTTCGAGTCGTCAGGAGGCTCCCATGGATGTCATGGATCGAATTCGTCAGCAAGTGGAAGAAAATCCCGTCGTGATCTTCATGAAGGGGACCCCGCAGTTCCCGATGTGCGGTTTTTCCAGCCGCGCCGCCGAGGCGCTGAAGCGCTGCGAGCGCGAGTTCGCCTACGTGAATGTGCTGGCCGATGCGGAGGTGTTTCAGAACCTGCCGCGTTTCGCGGACTGGCCCACCTTCCCGCAGATCTACATTGACGGCGAACTGGTCGGCGGCTGCGACATCACGCTGGAGATGTTCGAAAACGGCGAGCTGAAGAAGTTGGTCGACGAGGCGCACGCGAAGCGCGCCTGACCCACCGTTGACGTGAAAGACTGGCCACGGATGAACACGGATGAACGCGGAAGAAGACCGAAGCGCTCGCGAATACCGGTCTTCTGATTCATTCCGCGTGTTTCCGTGTTTTTCGTGGCTTGCTTTCGTACTTCAGCGCCCGGCCCGAGGGCATCGCATCCGAGGTGAAACGGGCGATTGCGCCCATGGGTCATAGGCGGTCTCAGCCTGCCGCACCCGGGGAATCCGGGAGCAGCGCGGCCGAGTCCGGGATTCCCGCGGTGTCCATCCAGCGGTTCGCGATCGAGCAGAAGATGTCGGCCGTGATCTCCGCGTCATACGCGGCGCTGTGCGCGGCCTCGTTGTCCCAGCCGAGTCCCGCCGCCTCCGCGGCCCGGGCGAGCACCGTCTGCCCGTAGGCGAGGGCGGACAGCGACACGGTGTCCAGGCTGCTGAACGGGTGAAAAGGGTTGCGGCGGATGCCGCAGCGTCCGGCGGCCGCGTGCACGAATCCCAGATCGAAGTGCGCGTTGTGCCCGACCAGAATCGCGCGCTTGCATTGGTTGAGCTTCACTTCGCGGCGCACCTCGCTGAACAGGCGTCCCAGGGCCTGATCCTCGGGATGGGCGATCCGCAGCGGATGGAACGGGTCGATGCCATTCACTTCCAGTGATTTCGAGTCCAGCAGGCTCCCCTCGAACGGCTGGATGTGCAGGCTGACGGTGCGCTCGCGCTGAAGATGGCCGTCTTCCCCCCGTCGCAGGAAAACTGCGGCGACCTGCAGCAGAGCGTGGCGGCTGGAGTCGAAGCCGCCGGTCTCGACATCGACCACAACCGGGAGAAAGCCCCGAAAGCGATTGGCCATCGGGACCGTTCCGGGGGGCAGGATCGCTGTCTCTGTCATATTCTTCGTGCGTGCGGGGGGGTGAACTCCCGAGCTAACGGGAAGCCTTCCGTTTCGAGTATTTTGGGTTGCTTTTTGCCGACGATGGCTGCAAAAAGCCGGCGTCACTTGACCTTCCCGGGGTTCAGTCCGGATACTGGCGCACCTGTTCGCGGCCTCGCCGCACCCATGTCCATGGTAGCAGAAAGGGCGCCCGGACCCGTTTCGCAGGCCCCTCGCGCAAAACCCATGGCACACGGCGGAACGCTCTCCAAAGGGATCACGCATGAACGCAAACGCTGACTCGCACGACATCGATCCGCAGGAAACACAGGAATGGATCGACGCCCTGGAGGCGGTCCTGGAAGCCGATGGGCCGGAACGGGCCCATCAGCTGCTCGAGTCGCTGATCGACAAGGCACGCCGCAGCGGGGCCTATCTCCCGTACTCCGCCAACACAGCGTACGTGAACACTATCCCCACGCACATGGAGCCGGTATACCCGGGCGACAGTGAGCTCGAGCACCGCATCCGCTCCTACATCCGCTGGAACGCGATGGCCATGGTGGTGAAGGCCAACCGCATCTCGGCTGAGCTTGGCGGTCACATCGCGACCTTCGCGTCGGCGGCCACGCTGTACGACGTCGGCTTCAACCACTTCTGGCGCGCGCCGTCGCACGAACACGGCGGCGACCTGATTTTCGTGCAGGGGCACTCGGCACCGGGCATGTACGCGCGCTCGTTCCTGGAAGGGCGGCTGACCGAGGAGCAACTGGACCACTTCCGGCGCGAGGTGGACGGCAAGGGGCTCTCGTCCTACCCGCACCCCTGGCTGATGCCGGACTACTGGCAGTTCCCGACCGTTTCCATGGGCCTCGGCCCGATCATGAGCATTTTCCAGGCCCGCTTCATGAAGTATCTGCAGGACCGTGGCCTGGCCAAGACCGACGACCGCAAGGTCTGGAGTTTCGTCGGCGACGGCGAGGTCGACGAGCCCGAGTCCCTGGGCGCGATCACGCTGGCGTCGCGCGAGCGCCTGGACAACCTGATCTGGGTCGTGAACTGCAACCTGCAGCGCCTGGACGGCCCGGTGCGCGGCAATGGCAAGATCGTGCAGGAACTGGAGGCGATCTTCCGCGGGGCCGGCTGGAACGTGATCAAGGTGCTCTGGGGCCGCTACTGGGATCCGCTGCTGGCGCGCGACAAGGACGGCCTGCTGCAGCGGCGGATGATGGAGGCGGTGGACGGCGACTACCAGAACTACAAGTCGCGCGACGGCGCGTACGTGCGCGAGCACTTCTTCGGCAAATATCCGGAGCTGAAGGCGATGGTCGCGAACATGTCCGACGAGGACATCTGGAGGCTGAACCGTGGCGGGCACGACCCGGTCAAGGTCTACGCCGCCTACAAGGCGGCGGCTGAGCACGCCGGCCAGCCGACCGTGATTCTCGCGCACACGGTCAAGGGCTATGGCATGGGGGCTGCAGGCGAGGCGCAGAACCGCACCCACAGCCAGAAGAAGCTGGACGTGGACGACATGAAGGCGTTCCGCAACCGGTTCAGCATCCCGCTTACGGATTCTCAGATCGAGGCCGCCGAGTACATCCGGCCGAAGGACGAAGCCCCCGAGATGAAGTACATGCTCGAGCGACGCAAGGCGCTCGGTGGCTTCCTCCCGGTGCGCCGGCCGCTGGCGGCCCCGCTGGAGGTCCCGGGTCTCGAGACCTTCGCGCCGTTGCTGGAGTCCAGCGGCGAACGCGAGATGTCGACGACGATGGCTTTCGTGCGCCTGCTGACGCTGCTCGCGCGGGACAAGAAGTTCGGCCGCCATGTGGTGCCGATTGTGCCCGACGAGGCACGCACCTTCGGCATGGAGGGCCTGTTCCGGCAGCTCGGGATCTACTCCTCGGTGGGTCAGCTCTACCAGCCGCAGGATCGCGAGCAGGTGATGTACTACAAGGAGGACAAGAAGGGTCAGATCCTGGAAGAGGGGATCAACGAGGCGGGCGCGATGTCTTCCTGGATCGCCGCCGCGACCTCCTACTCCACCCACGGCGTCGCTACCGTCCCGTTCTACATCTACTACTCGATGTTCGGCTTCCAGCGCGTGGGCGACCTGATCTGGGCCGCCGGCGACATGCAGGCCCGCGGTTTCCTGATCGGCGGTACCGCCGGCCGCACCACGCTGGCGGGCGAGGGGCTGCAGCACCAGGACGGGCACAGCCTGATGATGGCTGCGAACGTGCCGAACTGCATCTCCTACGACCCGACGTTTGCCTACGAGCTCGCAGTGATCGTGCACAGCGGGCTGCAGCGCATGTACGTGGAGCAGCAGAAGGTCTTCTACTACATCACCGCGATGAACGAGAACTACCCGCAGCCGGCAATGCCGAAAGCGGCGGAAAAGGGCATCGTGAAGGGGCTCTACAAGTTCGCGGCGGCAGGGCGGCGCAAGAAACAGGTGCGCCTGCTCGGTTCGGGAACGATCCTGCGCGAGGTGATCGCCGCGGCGGAGCTGCTGGACCAGGACTGGGGGGTCTCCTCCGAGGTCTGGAGCGCGACCAGCTTCAACGAGCTGGCCCGCGACGGGCGCGCCTGCGACCGCGAGGCGCTGCTGAAGCCCAAGGGCAAGCCGTCAGTGCCCTGGGTCACGCAGTGTCTTTCGGGGTCTTCGGCCCCGGTGATCGCGGCCACGGACTACGTAAAGGCCCACGCCGACCAGATCCGGGCCTGGATCCCCGCCCCCTACCGCGTGCTCGGCACCGACGGATTCGGGCGCTCCGACACTCGCGCCGCGTTGCGCCGCCATTTCGAGATCGATCGGCACTACGTGGTCGTCGCGGCGCTCAAGTCGCTGTCCGAGACCGGCGACATCGAGGCCTCCGCAGTGGCTGATGCGATCGCGAAATACGGGATCGACACCAGCCGGCCCGACCCCCTGCAGGCCTGACACCGTCGTTGCCGATCCCCGAGCCAGGAGCTGACATGAGCGAAATCGTGACCGTGGATGTCCCCGACATCGGTGATTTCAAGGACGTCGAGATCATCGAAGTGCTGGTCGGAGTCGGGGACGAGGTGTCTGCCGAGGACCCGCTGATCGCGCTGGAGTCGGACAAGGCCTCGATGGAGATCCCGTCGCCGCGGGGCGGCGTGGTGCGGAAGCTGAACGTGAAGGTGGGCGACCGGGTTTCCGAGGGCGACCCGATCCTGGACCTCGAACCCGCTGGAGACGGCGACGCCGCGGGATCCAGGCCGGCCGAAGACAAGGGTAAGGCGGGTCCGAAAGAGTCGACAAAGGCGGAAGCGCAGCCCGAGTCGAAACCGAAGCCCGAGCCGGCTGCACCGGAACGCCCCGCAACGCCGGCGTCGGCAGGGCCGCGACCGTCTCCCACCGCGCACATTTCCGACGAGAAAGCTTTCCGCAAGGCGCATGCGTCGCCAGCGGTTCGACGCTTTGCGCGCGAACTCGGCGTCGATCTCTCGAAGGTCGAGGGCAGCGGGCGCAAGAAGCGCATCCTGCGCGACGATGTTCAGGCGTTCGTGAAGAGGGCGTTGAGTCAGCCGGGCGGGCCGTCATTGGGCGTCGAGCCGATGCCGGAGATCGACTTCAGCCAGTTCGGCCCGGTGGAGACGCAGCCGCTCAGCAAGATCAACAAGCTCAGCGGCCGAAACCTGCACCGGAACTGGGTAACGGTTCCGCACGTGACCCAGTTCGACGAGGCCGACATCACCGAACTGGAGGATTTCCGCAAGTCCCTGAAAGACGAATACGAGAAGAAGGGCGTGAAGGTCACCTTCCTGCCGTTCCTGATGAAGGCCGTGGTGTCGGTGCTGAAGCAATACCCGCGCTTCAACGCCTCGCTGGACGCGACCGGCGAGAACCTGGTCGTGAAGAAGTACTACAACCTCGGCGTGGCCGTGGATACCCCGGACGGTCTGGTGGTTCCGGTGGTGCGCGACGTGGACCGCAAGAGCCTGGTGGACCTAGCGTCGGAGCTGATGGAACTGTCGCAGCGTGCGCGCGATCGCAAGCTGAAGACCAAGGACCTGCAGGGCGGCTGCATGACGATCTCCAGCCTGGGTGGGATCGGTGGCACCCAGTTCACCCCGATCGTGAACGCACCGGAGGTCGCGATCCTCGGGGTCGCACGCTCCTCGATCCAACCGGTCTGGAATGGCGAGTCCTTCGAGCCGCGGCTGATCCTTCCGATCGCGCTGTCCTATGATCACCGGGTGATCGACGGGGCGTTGGGCGCCCGTTTCACCACCGCGCTGTCGGGCCTGCTGTCCGACATGCGCCGCATGCTGCTTTAGGTCGGGTCTTCTTAAGCCCCGCGCCGGCATCAACCTGGGAGCCGTCCGATGAGCAAGATCACCACCATCCAAGTCCCCGACATCGGTGATTTCAAGGACGTGGAGATCATCGAGGTACTGGTCCACGAGGGCGACACCATTGCCCCTGAAGACCCGATGATCACGCTGGAGTCGGAAAAGGCGAGCATGGACATCCCCGCGCCGCAGGCGGGCACGGTGAAGGCGATGCACGTGAAGGTCGGGGACCGCATCTCCGAGGGCGACCGGATCCTGGATCTCGAGCCTTCGGGGGCCGGCGCGGCGGATACCGACAGCGCGGACGATGCGCCATCGGGTTCGGAATCCGGGTCGGAAGCCCGCGAGAAGGCTCCGGAGGACTCTGCGCAGGAGGCCCCCGAAGCGAAGACGTTCAGCGGGGACACCGATCTGCAGTGCCAGGTGCTCGTGCTGGGCTCGGGACCCGGGGGCTACACCGCCGCCTTCCGCGCGGCCGACCTCGGGCTCGACGTGATCATGGTCGAGCGCTACCCGGAACTGGGCGGCGTGTGCCTGAACGTGGGCTGCATTCCATCGAAGGCGTTGCTGCACGCGGCCGAGGTGATCGAGCAGGCGGAGCACTTCGCCCAGTACGGGATCGAGTTCGGGCAGCCGAAAATCGACCTCGAAGGGTTGCGCAAGTACAAGTCCGGCACGGTGGGCAAGCTCACGCAGGGGCTGAAGGGGCTTGCGAAACAGCGCAAGGTGCGCGTGGTGCACGGCGTCGGGCAGTTTGCCGGAAGCCACGCGCTGGCGGTCGAAGGCCCCGAGGGCAAGCAGACCATCGGCTTCGAACACGCGATCATCGCCGCCGGCTCGAAGGTCGTGCGCCTGCCCGATTTCCCCTGGGACGACCCGAGGGTGATGGATTCCACCGGCGCGCTCGAACTCGCCGACATCCCGAAGCGCCTGCTGGTGGTCGGTGGTGGCATCATCGGGCTCGAGATGGCATGCGTGTACGACGCGCTGGGCTCGAAGGTGACCGTCGTCGAATTGGCCGACAGCCTGATGCTCGGCGCCGACCGCGACTTGGTGCGGCCGCTGGAGAAGCGCATCCGCAAGCGCTACGAGAACATTTTTCTGAAGAGCAAGGTCGTCGAGGCGAAGGCGACGAAGAAGGGTATCGAGGTGCGCTTCGAGGGCGAGGCGAAGGACCTGCCGGAGAAGGACGTGTTCGACCGCGTGCTGGTCGCGGTCGGGCGCAGCCCGAATGGCAAGGACATCGCGGCCGAGGCCGCCGGGGTGAAGGTCAGCGACCGCGGCTTCATCGAGGTGGACAGCCAGATGCGCACCAACGTCGGGCACATTTTCGCGATCGGCGACATCGTCGGTCAGCCGATGCTCGCGCACAAGGCGACCCACGAGGGCAAGGTCGCGGCCGAGGTGATCGCCGGACACAAGGTGCATTTCGATGCCCGCGCGATTCCGTCGGTCGCGTACACCCATCCCGAGGTGGCCTGGATGGGCGTCACCGAGGAGCAGGCGAAAAAGGACGGCATCGAATACACCAAGGGCGTGTTCCCCTGGGCGGCCTCGGGCCGCGCACTCGCGCTCAATGCCGACGACGGCATGACCAAACTGCTGTTCGATGGCGAAGGCCGGGTGATCGGTGCCGGCATCGTCGGTCCGCTGGCCGGAGACCTGATCTCCGAGGCGATGCTGGCGCTGGAGATGGGCGCGGACATGGAAGACATCGGCCTGACCGTGCACCCGCACCCGACACTGTCCGAGACGGTCGCCTTCGCCGCCGAAGTCGCGCACGGGTCCATCACCGACATCATGCCGCCGCGGAAGCGCTGAGGCCCGGGGGGTTGCCTCGGCGGGGCTCTGGCTCCGTGCCAAGGCGGCAGTAGGGTGAACGGGTTCAGGGCGCGCTCGAGCCGTCCATGGGCGCTCGATGGCGGCCATCCATGGCCGCCAACGGCCCTGAACCCGTTCACCCTACTCCCGCTTTCGACGTCAGTCGGAGATCAG
>PULL01000045.1 GCA_003550945.1 Thioalkalivibrio sp.
TACACCCTGCTGATCGGCATTTTCTTCGTCGACCACAAGGGTCTGATGCTCTTCTTCATCGCGACCATCACGGTGATGGTCGCGTTGCTGGTCGCGCGGCTGCTCACCGCCAGCGTGCTGCGGCCGATGGAAACCGTCCCGTTCGTGATGGAGATGCCGCGCTACCACCTCCCCACCGTGCGCGGCGTATTGCGGCCCGCGTTCGACCGCACCTGGCTCTACATCAAGAAGGTCGGCACCATCGTGCTCGCCGTTGCGGTGGTGATCTTCGTGCTGCTGAACCTGCCTGGCCTGTCCAAGGACGAGCGCGCGGCGTTCGACCAGCGCGCGCAGGCATCCCTGCAGACCTTTCACGAGGCGATCGCCGGCAACCCGCACGCCGAATTCTTCCAGGATCCGGAAATCCTGCTCGATGCCCTGAATCTGTCTTCGGCGTACCGGGCCCGGCGCATGAATATGTCCTCGCCCGAAGCGGTTGCCGCGCTCGATGCCCGCATTGAGGCGGCCAACCCGGAGCTGTTCCCGTTCATCCGACCCGGAGGCAGCGACCGCGATGTTCGGGGCATCCAGCGGGCGCTGCGCACACTCGACCAGGAGCGGCGCACGCTGCGGCTGGAGATGCAGGAGACCCGGATCGTCAACAGCCTGCTCGGCCGTGTCGGCCGCGCGCTGGAGCCGGTCACCCTGGCAGCGGGATTCGACTGGAAGATCAACGTCGCCCTGCTCAGCTCCTTCGCCGCCCGCGAAAGCTCGGTCGCCACGCTCGGTGTGCTGTTCCAGCAGGAGGAAGGCGGCGCCCAGACCCTGGAACAGCGCATGGGTGCGGCGATGAGCCACGAGCACGCCGCACTGGTCGCCCTGTCGCTGATCGTGTTCTTTGCGATCTACCCGCCCTGCCTCGCCACCGCGATCATGGTCCGGATCCAGACCGCATCGACCGGATGGATGCTGTTCTCGATCGTGTTCCCGACCGCCCTCGGCCTGCTGCTGGCCAGCGCCGTGTACACGACCGGGGTGCGCTACCAGCTCGATGCGCTAACGATGATGGCCGGCTTCTGGACCACGGCACTCGCGCTGCTGCTGGTCATCGGACTGTGGCCGCGCCGCCGGGCCACCCCACCGCCCCGGCTGGCGGAAGACACCGGAGGTGCCTGAACCATGAGTGACCCGCTGGCTCAGCAAACCTCTGGTTTCTCGCTGTTCGACCTGCTCCTGGTCGGCGCAGCGGTCCTGGTCGCGGTGATCTATCTCTATCGAAAGCTCTGGCCGCGCGCGGGGAAACCCACCTGTGCGAGCTGCCCCAGCGAACGCCGTTGCCCTGTTTCGGAGGGGCGTTGCGAGGACCCGAAGGAAACGCGTCGCTGAGCCTCGAGCGACGCTCTGACCACCCGCGGCCGGCGCGGGCTCGTGACGGTCACGCGCTTTTGCTTGACGCTGTCGGCACGTGAGCGGCGCGACGGGGCGTCAGCATTTCCAGATGCGAGGCATCGGGTGAATCCGGTGCCTTGAGGACCGGCAGCGCCTCCCGGACGAGTCGTTCGACCCCGGCTGGCGTGAATCCGCAACCCGGCCATGGACGAAACGGCTGCGCCACGTAAACCGCCCGCCCGGAGACCTGGATCCAGAGCCTCGACGCGGTCAACCGATTCATTTCGGGTCCAAGTCCACCCCATTGCTCGGTGCCCGGCTCATTCATCTGCAGAACCCATCCGGGCGCCAGCCGGCGGTGACTCGAACCGTCACGCTGGCGGAGGCTCGCGAGTCGCTCGAGCGGCCCCAAAGGTCTGAGAATGCGGGGACGTTTGGCGGACCCAGGCGAGGGAATCCGAGGGTTGCCGCCGACAGCCCGCCGGACCACAGGCGCGGACCGAAAACGGTGCGTTTGATCCCCCACGCCTCACCGGCTTTCTACCCTTGGGTCCCGATGGCCAGACGCACGCCAGCAAAGCCGTCGCGAACCTTGGCCCTTGTCCAACCGCGGCTTGCGGCCGAGTCGGGCCGCTTTGCGGTTTCGGTACCCGATGGAACTGGCAAGGCCGGAGGCACAAGCGTTTCTTGCCGCAGGGTCTTCGGGTTGTCGGTCAGCAGCGAATCCATCACCGTTTGCCAAACCTGGCCTGCGAGTCCATCGCCTGCCGCCGGACCGGTGATCGTGAGCCAAGCCACCCCGGACTCGGCCACGAGTTGCAGACTGATCCGCCGGCTGGAACCGGCCGCACGGCTGACCGCGCGCGCCTCGCTCACCCGGTCCAGGTCGACCTGGATCGAGGTGCCCGAGCCTTCGAGGATCAGGCTGCGTGCAAACCGTCGGCAGTACACCGTGCCGGCGCGCAGCGAAACCGTACCGGTACCCTGGATCAGGCAGATGTCCACCGGGATCCGCTGCTCATCGATCAGTTCGAGCAACGCGGGAACGTGACCGAGCGACAAAGCCCAGTTCGCGCCGTGAGAGATCGCTCGTCGAATCTCCATCACCGCGCCCCTCCGTTGCTTGGCTGATCTTTCGGATCACCGTGGCGAGAGGCCCCGAAGCGGCGCCCCGTGCAGGGTCGAGACGATGTCTGGACACAGGGTGAGCGGGATCGAAGTGATCGATTGGCGATGACGTCGCTGCAGCACATCGGTCTCTCCTCAGAAAATCTTTCTGAAAAGGCTGGCTGGCGACGCGGGTCTCCCGACATGGCAGTAACCGCTGGCTGGCTGGATGGTCCCACGCAGTCATGCACTGCATGGGGCGTTATGCGAATGATTCCTATTTCTGGATATGTTGTCAAGTACGAAACTCGCGATGACCCGAGGCTCGCCA
>PULL01000037.1 GCA_003550945.1 Thioalkalivibrio sp.
CGTTCGACTTGCATGTGTTAGGCATGCCGCCAGCGTTCAATCTGAGCCAGGATCAAACTCTTCAGTTTAAAGCTATTTACGGATAGCTCCGTAATACCTTTTCGAAGAGCGACCCAACCTCGAAAGAATTCTGAGGTTTGGTTGCTTACTTCGCATATCGATTTGGCGTTACCCAACCGTTTGCGACGCAAGCATCCGCACAAACTACTTGATTCACATGTTCTTAAAGAGCGCTGCCGAGGTGTTCTCAGCAAGGCCGCCTATTGTGCGGCCCGGGCCAGCCTGATGTCAAGATCGGACGAAGCCCTTGGTTCGGGTTGGGCAGAGGCTGTTGGGCCTTCCGCTTTCTCCGAAGCGAGCCGCCTATTATTGGCGAACCAGCATCGGATGTCAACCCCTTCCGCCTTGTTGCGATGCCATCCTGCGGCTCCGCTGCGGACCCCTTCCGGGTCAGCCCCGGTCGGAGAGCGCGCATTATAGAGCGCTGCCGGGGCGGGTCAATAGGGCCGCGGAAATTATTTTCCGGGTGCGGGCGGGGTCAGGAGACAGCGACCCGCGCGAAGCGGCGCTTGCCCACCTGCACCACTATTTGGGCCCCCGAAGCGAAGCGAAGTTCCGGATCGTCGACGCGCTCGCCTTCCACCCGGACGGCGCCCTGCCGGAGCATGCTCCGCGCCTCGCTCGTCGAACCCACGAGCCCCGCCTCCTTCAGCAGATTGGGCAGCGGGAGACCATCCGCTCCACCCCGCACCGTCACCTCGGGCAGGTCCTCCGGCAACTGATGCCGCTGAAACCGTGCGACGAAGTTCTGCCGCGCCTGCCCCCCGGCAGCAACGCCATGGAAGCGGGCCACCAATTCCTCCGCGAGCTCGAACTTGATGTCGCGCGGGTTGCGCTGCCCGGATTCCGCGACCGCGCGCAGGGCCGCAATCTCGACGAGCGGCCGCCAGCTCAGCAACTCGTAGTAGCGCCACATGAGCTCGTCCGAGATCGACATCACCTTGCCAAACATGTCATCCGGTGCATCCTGGACCCCGATATAGTTGCCAAGCGACTTGCTCATCTTCTGGACCCCGTCGAGGCCCTCCAGAATCGGCATGGTCAGGATCACCTGGGGCGGCTGTCCGTATTGCTTCTGCAGCTCCCGGCCCACCAGCAGGTTGAACTTCTGATCCGTCCCGCCCAGCTCGACGTCAGAACGGAGCACCACGGAATCGTGCCCCTGGATCAGTGGGTAGAGGAATTCGTGGATCGCGATCGGCTGCCGGCCGGAGTAGCGCTTGCTGAAGTCGTCACGCTCCAGCATGCGGGCCACGGTGTGGCGGGCGGCAAGCTGAACCATGCCCGCCGCGCCGAGTTCATTGGTCCAGGTCGAGTTGAAGACCACCTCGGTGGCCTCCGGGTCGAGAATACGGAACACCTGCTCCCGGTACGTCGCCGCGTTGGCCTGGATGTCCTCTTCGGTCAGGGGTGGCCGGGTCACCGTCTTGCCGGTGGGATCACCGATGCGCCCGGTGAAGTCCCCGATGATGAAGATCACGTGATGCCCCAGCTCCTGAAACTGCCGGAGCTTGTTGAGCAGCACCGTGTGCCCGAGGTGCAGATCCGGCGCTGTCGGGTCGAAACCCGCCTTGATCCGCAGCGGCCGCCCCTGCTTCAGCCGCTCCCGAAGCTCGTCCTCGAGCAGAACCTCGTCGGCGCCGCGCCGGATGATCGCCAGCTGTTCTTCCAATTGCATTCGATAATCCCGTTAGAAACCTGATATTCTTAAGAATGTCTGGCGTATTGACGATACAACCAGTGGTGGATTGACTGCGCCGATCCGTGTATCTATCGTCGCGACAGTGTCCGAGGGGGGCTCATTGTGCAAAGAAAACGACACATCTTCCTGGAAACCGGGGCAGCACACCTCAGCTTCCGGGAACCGAGCCGCCGCCGGCGCTGGCCGCTGCTGACCGCGATCCTCCTGTTCGGTGCCCTGGGCCTGGGTTTCGCGGCGTACATGGAACAACCGGAATCCGCGAGCGCTACGGCCTCGGCACTGCCGGCAGATGATACCGCCCGCCCCGCCGGCGAGCGAACCCGGGTCGTAATCACCGGCCTGGGCAGCGCAACGCAGTCCGCGGGCTGGACCGAAGGCGGATCCGTGCAGGTTGCAGCCGCCGGGATGTTCTCCGGCGGACCCGAACCGTCGGCCAAGCCGGACCTCCTGCCCGACGCAGCGGCGTCCCTGCTGCAGGAAGAGCCGGCAATGACCGACGGGCTGTCGACCCCCGGCACGCTGGGGGACACCCCGACGGACACCGGCGATCTCGCCTGGGCCGAGCACGTGGTCGTCTCCGGTGACAGCCTGTCGCGCATCTTCAGTCAATTGGAGATCTCCAGCCAGCTGCAGGAGATCCTGTCGCTCGGGGATATCGCCCGCGACCTGCAGCGGATCTTCCCCGGCGAACGCATGCGCGCCGGCACCCGCGAGGGCCAACTGGAAAAGCTCATCTACGAACCACGGGGCGGCGACCATTTCGTCAAGGTGAAGCGCAGCCCCGACACCGGGGAATTCGTGGCCGAGCGTCGCGAACACGAGCTCGAGACCCGGCGCCGCATCGCCTACGCAGAGATTCAGCAATCGCTGTTCATTGATGGCGCGCGCGCGGGGCTGTCGGACGCGATGCTGATCCAGATCGCCGACATCTTCGGCTGGGACATCGACTTTGCCTGGGACATCCGACAGGGTGACCGGGTGATTGTCGTCTACGACCGCATCTTCAAGGATGGCCAGCACCTGCGCGACGGGCC
>PULL01000234.1 GCA_003550945.1 Thioalkalivibrio sp.
AGGCCCGCCTCTGGCCGATGGCGGTTCCCCGGCACGGGGGTCCCCGACGGGTTCGTTGCCAAAGGGCTTGCCAGGCCTCCCGCGAGCGGCTTTCGGCCGCGACCGACCTTCCCGGTTGTTGAAGGGCTGCCCCGCCTGCCCTAGCATGGCGCGATGCGCAGACTCTCCCTCGTCGACGAACTGATCAGTCAGGCGGACGCCTTCGTGAAAGTGGTGTCCGGCCACGCCCGCGCCACCGGACGCCCGTCGCCTGCCAAAGGCCTGCCCGAGCCCTGGCTGGAGCCCGACGAGCGTACTCTGGTCGGGCGCCTGATGCGGGTGAATCACGCCGGTGAGGTCGCCGCGCAGGGCCTGTACCAGGGGCAGATGCTGACCTCCCGTCGGCCCGAGGTGCGTGCCCGGCTCGACCAGTCGGCGCGCGAGGAGGGCGACCACCTGCACTGGTGCGCCGAGCGCGCGCACGAGATGGGGACGCACACCAGCCTGCTCAATCCGCTCTGGTACCTCGGTTCGCTGGCGATGGGTGCGGCCGCCGGGCTCGCCGGCGACCGCTACAGCCTTGGCTTCGTGGACGAGACCGAGCGCCAGGTCGAGCGCCACCTCGACCACCACCTGCAGCAGCTGCCGGAACAGGACAACCAGTCCGCGGCCATCCTGCTGCAGATGAAGCACGAGGAGGTCGAGCACGGTGCGGCCGCGATGGAGCTTGGCGGCCGCCCACTGCCCTGGCCGGTCCGCAGCCTGCTGATGCCTGCAGTGGCAAAGGTGATGACCGGCACCGCGTACTGGGTCTGAGATCCCCCATCCCCTGAATCCTCTCGGCGGCCCGGCGCCGGGGCAGGCCGCCCGAAGGGATTGGCCCTCTGCGACAGCGGTGGGGCGAGGCGGTCGCGCAGAAATCTCGCGGGGGACACGATCCCTGGGCTGCCCGCTTTCTGCAGCGCCCGCAGGTGCACGCTGCACCCGACATTCGGACTGACGATCACGTCGGGCTCGGCCGCGTGGAGCGCCTCCAGGGTTTCCCGCCCGAGCGGGTCGGCCATCGCCGGCTGTGTCAGCATCGCGGTGCCTCCTGCGCCGCAACAGTTGCGCGGGGGTGCCAGTGCGGTGAGTTCCACCCCGGGCAGGCGCTGCAGCACCCTGCGGATATTGTCCGCTTCGCGGTTCACGTTGCGCAGGGTGCAGGGCAGGTGCAGTGCGACTCGAACCGGTTCCGGGCGCCAGCGCGAATCCTCGATGGGCAGGCGGTCGAGGAAGCCGGTCAGGCTGGTCACACGACCCTGCCAGTCTTCCGCCGCGTATTCGCGCAGCTGTGCCTCGCAGCCACTGTCCAGCACCAGCACCGGCTGCGCGCCGGCCAGTTCCCGAAGATTGCGTGCCCGCAGCTTCGCCGCGTCTTCAAGACGCCCAAGATGCTGATCCAGTGCCCCGCAGCAGACCTGTGCTGGCGGGATCGCGACCCGGATGCCGAGCGCATGCAGCAGTTCCAGCGCCGCACCGATATCCGGGCCGGTGAAGAATGCGTCCATGCAGCCGGTGAACAGCCAGACATCCGCCTGTGCCGGGTCAGTCGCCGGCGTCAGTTTCGGCAGGGGCGCCAGTGACCGGGACACGTGCCGCAGCATACGCCCAACGCGGGTGGACGGCGGAAACAGCCGCGGCAGCCCCGAGCGAACGGCCGTGCGGGCGGCCAGCGCGCCAACACGGCGCCACCCCCGCCGCCGCAACGCGGACCGGCGCAGCGGCGCGACGACCGCCTCGGTCACGCGCTGCCAGCGGCTGACGGGATGCATCTGCAGAATGTGCCGGCTGTGGTCGATCAGCTCGCCGAAGCGGACCCCGGCCGGGCAGACCACCTCGCAGGAACGGCAGCCCAGGCAACCCTCCAGGTGTTCACGGAGCCGCGGGCTCTCGGGTTTCAGGTGGCCCTGCGCGATTCCCTGCATCAGCGTGATGCGTCCGCGCGGAGAATCGCCCTCCATCCGCTGTACCGCGTAGGTCGGGCACTGCGGCAGGCACATGCCGCACAGTACGCAGCGGTCTGCGCCAGCCAGTTCCGCGGCGAAAGCCGGGGTCGGGGCGTTCCTCGGGTTGGCCGGTGATTGCGGGGGCGGAGTCGGGGTCATTGCGCAGACGCGGCAGAGAGGCCGGGTGCGCCAGCATACCAGCAGGCGGCCCGCCGGGGTGGTTGGCCGCGGGATCGATGGGCTTCCGGCACTGCGCCGGTTTCCCCATCTCCCGTCCCGTTGCCTGTTCCGGTCTGGAAGGGGTGGCTATGATGGGCGCGTACTGCCGGAGGCGACATGAGCTACTACCAGCGACACATCTTTTTCTGCAACAACGTCCGCGAGGACGGCAACTGCTGCGAGGATCACGGCGCAACGGAACTGCGGGGCTACGCGAAGCAGCGCGCCAAGGATATGGGAATCCACGGCAAGGGGCAGGTCCGGGTGAACACGGCCGGCTGCCTGGACCGCTGCAACGAAGGTCCGGTGGCGGTGGTGTATCCCGAGGGCGTCTGGTACACCTACCAGGACGAGCGCGACATCGACGAGATTCTGGAGGAACACCTCAGGGACGGGCGTGTGGTCGAACGGCTGCGCATCTAGCTCGTTGATTCTGAATCGTCTCTGGTGTCCGGGGTTGGGCCCGGCTTGACATTGCCCGGCCGGGAATCGAGAATTCGCAGCCCGTATGGCTACGTAGCTCAGCTGGTTAGAGCACATCACTCATAATGATGGGGTCCCCTGTTCGAATCAGGGCGTAGCCACCA
>PULL01000057.1 GCA_003550945.1 Thioalkalivibrio sp.
GCCACGGCGGGGCTGTGGGTCTCGTACGCGATCCGGACAAGGAGCAGCGCCGAGAGCAGCAGCCCCGCCCGCCGGAAGATCTTGCCCGCGGTGTTGCCTGCCGCGTGCTGCGGACGCATCAGCACGATCGCGCCTGCACCACTCACGAGTGCGGAAGTGAAGGTGATCATCGACAGCAGCGCGCCCTGGAAGTCGGGCCGGTCGAGCACCGTGCCGAATGCCGCACCAATGACGATCGCCACTGCAGCTGCGAGCAACAGCATGGCTCCGCAGAACGGCAGATCGGACCTGCTGCGCCAACCTGCCATGTCCTGGATCAGCCGCGCGCAGAGCAACGCCAATTGCGCGACCCAGACGGCCACGATCCAGATGACCGGCGAGCTCGGGTCCAGCGCGAGTGGTCCCCGCGCCAGCAGACTCCCCGCCAGCGCCGCGAAGCCTCCGACGAGCATCGCCAGGGCCAGAATCAGCAAAAACCGGGTGTGCCGAGTGACCGAATCGTCCCTGGCAAGCAGGCCTTGGGCGAGCGCCAGCGACACGCCCGTGCCCATCAGCATCAGGAAGACGAAGACGACCAGCGGCAGGGTCCATCCCGCAGCGCTGCCGACTGCGAACAGAGGCCCGACGAAGTACTCGTAGAGGCCCAGCAATGCTCCCGCCAGGAGGCCGATGGCGAGCGGGAGCCAGAGCGACTCCCGTAACGTGCCGAAACCGAATCTGGAATGCATTGCCTCCTACTCCTCGATCCTCGCCGACAGGACGGAAAGCCGGCGGCCATGGCTCAGGGTACCGCAATCACCGAGTGGGCTCGCCGCCCCAGGTGGCATACTGGGCAGGACATCCCCACAATTGGATTTCCTGGTCATGCTGATTCTCGAAGTGCCGGGCTGGAAGGAACTGAGACTGGAGCACCTTTTGCTCGACTACAACGGAACGCTTGCGCTGGACGGCCGGTTGCTCCCCGGTGTGGCCGAACGGTTGCAGAAGCTGGCGTCGGCGGTGTCGATCCACGTTCTCACGGCGGATACCTTCGGCAGCGTGCACGCCGAACTGGCGGATCTGGGTGTGGACGTATTGATCGTTCCGCGATCGCATCAGGCTGAGGCGAAAGCCGGCCACCTGGCCGGATTCGGTGCGGGCGTCTGCGCCGCGATCGGCAACGGTCGCAACGATGCCCTGATGCTCCGTGACGCGGCGTTGGGGATCGCGGTGCTGCAGGCCGAGGGCGCCTGCGCGCGGACGCTGACCGAGGCGGACGTGGTCTGCAGCTCGATCACGGACGCGCTGGACCTGCTGCTGCATCCGCTGCGCCTGGCCGCGACGCTACGCGACTGACCGGCCTCAGAGATCCGTGTCCTCCACCAGGTGAATGCCGGCGCTCTCGACTCCCGCCTGCTGCAGTAGTGCGACTACGCGCTCCCGGTGTTCTTCGTCGAAGCGGACCGCGATGCCACAGTCGCTGGAAAGCATTCTCGGTGTCGGAATCAGCCGCACCGGGATTCCCTCGCGCTGCAGCAGTTTCTCCGCCCGCATCACCGCCGAGGTGGTGAAGAACAGGGCTACGCCGACCTGCGTCATCGCTCCGCCACCCTGCGCAGCGCGTCCAGGGTCTGCGCCACGTCGGTCTCGGTGGTGAACAGTCCGGGTGCCAGGCGCACCGTGCCGCCGGGAAAGCTGCCGATCGAGTGGTGCGCCGCCGGGGCGCAGTGCAGACCCACACGGGTCAGAACGCCGAACTCCTGGTCGAGAAGGTGTCCCACCCGGGATACCGGATGGTTGCGAACGGTCAGCGAGACGATCGCCACGGATCGCGATACATCTCCGGTCCCGTAGATTCGCAGCCCCGGGATATCCGCCAGTCCGTCGAGCAGCGCGGCGTGAATCCGCTCCCGCTGCGCCCGGATGTTTTCCAAGCCGAAACCGGACAGCCACGCGAGGCTGGCACCGAGGCCGGCGATCCCGGGCAGGTTCGGCGTGCCGCTCTCGAATCGGTCGGGGAGATCGCAGGGCTGGATCTCGGATTCGGACCGGCTTCCGGTTCCGCCGCAGACGAGCGGCCGGATCACAGTGGGGTCGAAATGATCCGCGATGACCAGGCCGCCAATGCCCGCAGGTCCGTACAGCTCCTTGTGCCCGGTGAACGCCAGCAGGTCAACGCCGAGTGAGCGCAGGTCGATCGGCACCACGCCCGCCGTCTGCGCGGCGTCGATCAGAACCCACGCGCCCGCATCGTGCGCGATGCGGGCGAGCTCAGCGATCGGGAGCAGCGTTCCGGTCACGTTGCTGGCATGAGTGGCCACGACGAGGCGGGCAGGGCGCCCCAGCGCCGCTTGCAGCGCCGCGGGCGACACCCAGCCGTCCAGCTCCGCGGGTACCACGGTGATTTCGACCCCTTGTGCCTCCAGGTCGCGCAGCGGCCGCATCACCGCGTTGTGTTCCATGCCGGTCACGACCACCCGATCGCCCGGCATGACCAGCCCACGGATCGCCTGATTCAGCGCGTGGGTGGCGTTCGCGGTGAACACCACTCGGCTGGGATCGGACACCCCGAAAAACCGGGCGAGATCTTCGCGGGCATCGTACACGAGCCGTGCAGCCGCGACCGAAAGCCGGTGGCCGGAACGGCCGGGGTTGCCCCCGGCCGTACGCATCGCCTCGGCCATGGCCTCGATCACGCCGGGTGCCTTCGGCCACGAGGTCGCGGCGTTGTCGAGGTAGATCATCGGCTTAGCAGGATGCGGTAACTGCCTTCCGGGCCATCCTCGACC
>PULL01000172.1 GCA_003550945.1 Thioalkalivibrio sp.
AACCCCTGGTTGAATGCGAAAACGGCGCGGTTGTAGCGTTCGAAGGGGTCTGACGGGTGCCGATCCCCCGCGGAAACGCTGGCGCAGCCGAAAAGGCCGAAGAACAAAATGACAACGGCCACCATCCGCGGCAGCGGCGCTCTCGGGATGTCGAGTCTCATCGTCGCGTGCGTCCGAATTGCGGGGTGATGCGCCTGGAGCGCCCCGGGAGGCCGAGGTGCTCCGAACAGAGTCGCAATGCTATCAGAGACCGGTCGGATCAGGTCGACCACCTTCCGCGGCCAGCGGCGATGCATAAGCGCAATGCTTTCAGCTTGATGAAACCCTCTGTTGGCTCGGCCGGTTTACACCGTCTGCCGGCCGATCGAGCAGGTTACAACTTTGACGGGTGTCGCATGACCGATAGACGGGTCAACCGACGCTGGCTGAAGCCCCGGATAGCGATGCGGGCTCGGCCTTGGTCCGTAAGTGGCGCCTTCAGTCGTGTCCAGAGCCACCGGAGCGTATCCAGGCGCATCGCACACACGGAGATCGGGATGTCCATGGTGATCTCGAAGAAGAGGCGGACCACCACTGCACCGAGAGACAACAACCATGTCCAGATCCTCCCTCGCCCAAGTCCCGGGATGCCTTGCAGTTTTTAGCCCGGCGCCGTCAACGGCCGACCATCTGCGCATAGGGGTCGACTGCGGCGCCGAGATTTCAGGGGAAAAACGTTCAGATTGGTCCGTCTGTACCCCAAGCTCAAGGACAGCGCTCGCTTCGCCGCAAAGCGGCGTCGAAACCTTGGAGGGGTTCCCCGCTGTTTTCGGAAACAATCGCCTCGATCCGGGGACGAAGCGGCTCACTTGGTTGCGGCAGCTCCTGGAGTTCGCCGTCACCGTTCACCCGGTTGAGTTGCCGCCAACCCTGGTCGGTATACAACAGTCCCTTCAGGCGTTCGCCGGAGAAACCCGCGACCAGTTGCTGCAAGGCCGCGTAGTCCAGTGCCCGATCGAAAGGGAGCCACCAGCTGCGGCCAATGTAACCGTCGCCACGGGTATCGATGGTGACCCAGTCATCTGGTACCGCGCTGGGTGCGTGATGGTGATGTTGATCGAGGCCATGAACCTGCTGCGCCTGCGCCTGCAGAAACGCGCGGGCCTCGGGAAACAGCGCACCGCCACGGTCCAGACGCGGGTGACTCAACCACTCCTGTTCAATCCGCCCATGGGAGGTCTCGACCACCACCGGGCGCGGCGTGGGCATATGCGTCACGAAATCCCGCAAGGCCTCGCGGTCAGCCTCGGTGTACAGATCGAGCTTGTTGGCAACCAGGATGTCGGCCAACGCGATCTGATCCCGCCAGGTCGGGTGCTCGCGGTGCCGCAGCGAGCGAAGGTGGCGAGCATCCATCAAGGTCAAGGTCGCCCGCAGATCCAGCACACCGTCGTAGGGCGGTTCGGTTAGCGTGCGAATAATCTGCGCCGGATGCCCCAGGCCAGTGGGCTCAATCAGGATACGGTCCGGGTCTTGGTGGCGGATCAGGCGGTTCAGCCCGACGGTAAACATCTGGGCCGACACGCAGCACAGGCAGCCCCCAGGGATTTCTTCCAGCGCCACGCCAGTGTCGGCCAGCAAACCACCGTCCACTCCGATTTCGCCAAACTCGTTGACAAGAACCGCCCATCGCTCGGTCTCAGGACGCCGTTCGAGCAGGTCACGGATCGCCGTGGTCTTGCCGACGCCGAGGAAACCAGTAACCAGGTTGGCCGGGATAATGTGGTTCCGACGCATTCGGATACCCAAGCGTCAGCTCCGCCTCAACGATGGCGAAACCCTTTCAAGGTCGCGCTCGCTGACTTTCGGGACAGCGTTCTTCGATCTCTGGTACATGTTGCCCTTCTTCGCTGTGTTGACTCGATTATGAAGGAGTGATGCCACCGGTGGTTTGCCGGAAGAATTCGTAAACCATGCCCGGTCGGTGACGAAGGAATGGTAGCAGCGTGCGCGCTGGACTATATTCCATCAATACATGGATTTTTGGAGTCACATTTGTCTCGCTGCGACCATCAGCCCCCCGGATTTCCAGACACCCCAGCGACCGAGCTTCTGGGCCACGCGGCCGAGTTTTTCCGGGCGATGGGTGATCCGGAACGTCTCCGGCTTCTAGCCATGCTTCGGGGCGGCGAGCGCTGCGTGGGTGAACTGGTCGGCGAGCGCGACAAACTCAGCACTGTGTCCGCGCGCCTGCAGGCGCTGCATCGCGCCCGTCTGCTGCATCGCCGGCGCGAGGCCCGGCACATCTTCTACCGGCTCGCCGACGAGCACGTGGCAAGTTTGTTGAACAATGCGCTGGAACACGCGGCGGAGTGGCTTGTGCCGCCGTTACGACCCATTCGAGAGGACGATTCCGATGAGCTGCCAGAAACATCCTGATCACGATCACGAGCATGGCCCGGGTTGCGGGCACACAGCGGTAGAGCACGACGGTCACGTCGATTACCTGCACGACGGGCACCTCCATCATCCGCATGGAGATCACGTCGATGAGCACGTGATTCCGGTCAGTGCTGCCAACCCCGATCAATGCACACCTGCGCATGACTGTGGCGGTCACGAAGCCGGTCACGTGCATGGGCCGGGCTGCGGGCACGAACCGGTGCCACACGGCGACCATATCGACTATCTTGTGAACGGCCATCTACATCACCCGCACGGGGATCACTGCGATGACCACGGTCCCTTGAAGGTCGTCGGCTAACGGCGTTTGCGCC
>PULL01000136.1 GCA_003550945.1 Thioalkalivibrio sp.
CGCGCGGCGGCTACGGCAACACCGTGATCATCGACCACGGCAACAACTACAAGACCCTGTACGCCCACATGAACGGCTTCCGAAGAGGCCAGTCCGTGGGATCCCGTGTGCGGCAGGGCGAGATCATCGGCTACGTCGGCATGACCGGGCTGGCCACCGGGCCGCATCTGCACTACGAGTTCCACGTGCGCGACAAGCCGGTCAATCCGGTCACGGTGGACCTGCCGCGCGCCGAGTCCCTGCCGCGCAAGCACATGGAGGCCTTCCGCAAGGAGACGGCGGCGCTGCTCGCAACCATCGAGACGGTCCGGGAAACCCAACTGGCGGAGGGCGCGACCGGCGCGGGTTCCTTCTAGTGCCGGGGGAGATCTACCTCGGGCTGATTTCCGGCACCAGCAGGGATGGCGTGGAGGCCGTGCTGGCAGCCGCGGAGGGTCCGCTTGGATGGCGGGTGATCGCGCATCGACGGCACCCGTATCCTGACGCGCTTGCAGAGGAACTGGCCGAGATCATCGCGACCCAACGCGGTCAGTTGGAGGATCTCGGACAACTGGACGCAGCCGTCGGAGAAGTCTTCGCCGACGCCGCGCTCGCCCTGCTTCGCGAGTCCGGCATCGAGCCGGGGGCTGTTCGCGCGATCGGCAGCCATGGCCAGACGCTGCACCACAGCCCCGGCACATCCCCTGCGTTCAGCTGGCAGATCGGCGACCCGTTCCGCATCGCGGAGCGCACGGGGATCGACACCGTGGCTCTGTTCCGCCAGCGAGACATCGCCGCCGGGGGCGAGGGCGCACCGCTCGCATGCGCGCTGCACGCCGCCTGTTTCAGCCACCCGGAGATCACCCGGGCGGTGGTCAATATCGGTGGCATCAGCAACATGACCTGGCTCAGGCCCGGGGAACCGGTGTCCGGGTACGACTGCGGCCCAGGGAATACCCTGATGGACGCGTGGATCCGGGAGCTAAAGGGCCTGCCCTTTGACGCGAACGGAGACTGGGCGGCGGAAGGCGAGGTGCGCTACGGCCTTCTGGACAACCTGCGCGCCGACCCCTTCTTCGCGCTGAAACCGCCAAAGAGCACCGGGCCGGAGTATTTTTCACTCTCATGGCTGGAAGACCGCCTCACGGTGGTCGGCGACATCGGTCTTGATGTCGATGTGCAGGCCACGCTCACCGAGTTCACTGCCAGCATCATCGCCGATGCGGTATTGCGCAAGCGGCAGCCCGAAGAGCCCTGCGAAGTGCTCGTATGCGGAGGTGGCGTCTACAACCTCGAGTTGATGCGACGGCTGCGCGCGCGGCTCGGCGACGTGCCGGTTGCGGAAACCGGAAGCCTGGGGCTGCCGGCCGAGCAGGTCGAGGCAGCGGCCTTCGCCTGGCTGGCGCGGCAGACCATTCTCGGGCTACCCGGCAACGTGCCCGAGGTCACCGGGGCGGCCGGCCCTCGGATTCTCGGCTGCGTGATTCCCGCCACTCCGCCGCCGGTTTGATACGCACAAAAGAAAAGGCCCGACAGCGTTCGGCTGCCAGGCCTTCGGATAGCCTGATGGGGTAACCCGCCCGCCGTTCGTTCAGGTCGAAAAGCTGGAGCCGCAGCCGCAGGTCGTGGTCGCGTTCGGGTTGCGGATCACGAACTGGGCGCCTTCGAGGCCCTCGCTGTAGTCGATCTCGGCACCCGCGAGATACTGGAAACTCATCGGGTCGATCAGCAGGGTCACGCCGCCGTTCTCGACGACCGTGTCGCCATCGCCGACGGTTTCGTCGAAGGTGAACCCATACTGGAAGCCGGAACAACCGCCACCGCTCACGAACACCCGGAGCTTCAGGTTGTCGTTGTTCTCTTCTTCAATCAGGCTCTTCACCTTGGTCGCGGCCGCGTCGGTGAAGATCAGCGGGCTCGGCATCTCCATGTCGGCTTCGGTAGCTGCAGTCATCGTTTCGGCCATGATCCAATCTCTCCGGTGTACGTCTGCCACATACGCTATGAAGCCCCACGGCAATAGTCAAGAATGCCCCGATCCACGGGGTGATGATCCCGCTCAGGGGAACACTGGAACGAGGTCCAGTCCCGCCTGTTCGGGAAGGCCGAACATCAGGTTCATGCCCTGGACGGCCTGGCCCGAGGCACCCTTCACCAGGTTGTCGATCACCGAAAGCACGGCCAGCCGCCCGGATTCCACCGGCCGGAAGACCGCGATGCGGCAAAGGTTCGTGCCCCGCACGCCCGCCGTCTCCGGGTGACTGCCGGCGGGGAGAACGTCCACGAAGGGCTCTTCGCGGTAGAAGTCCTCGAACAGGCCGTGGAAATCCATGCCCGCGTCGACCGGCCGCGTGTAGAGCGTTGCGTGAATACCGCGGATCATCGGCACCAGATGAGGCTGAAAGACCAGACCCACGGGAGCGCCCGCGGCGTCCTCCAGGGTCTGGCGGATCTCCGGATGGTGACGGTGCCCACCGCTCGCATAGGCGCGGAAGTTTTCCGCGACCTCGGCGTGCAGACTCCCGATCTGCGCCTTGCGACCCGCCCCGCTGACCCCGCTCTTCGCGTCGGCGATGATGTCTGCCGGGTCGATCGCTCCCGCCCGCAGCAGCGGCAGCAGACCGAGGCTGACGGCGGTGGGATAACAGCCGGGCACCGCGAGCAGACGCGTGCCGCGAATTCTTTCGCGGTGCAGTTCCGGCAGGCCGTACACCGCATGCTCCAGCCACTCCGGCGCACCATGCGGCTGCCCGTACCAGCGTTCC
>PULL01000029.1 GCA_003550945.1 Thioalkalivibrio sp.
CTCCCCGGGGTCAAAGCCTCCGACCCGGGTCGGCGCGGGCGAGAGTGACCATGTGGTAACGGATCCAGTCTTTGCGAATCGCACGGGTCAACGCATGTCCGCCCACCACGTTCGCCCAGAACGGTCGCTGCCCGAGTCCCAGAATGCGTGCCATCGGGCTGGCCGCCGCGACCAGCCAGTCCCTGGGTCTTCGGGTGCGGATCAGGTCCGAGAGATTCCGATCGTGAACACACGTGAATCCCTCGGTCTCGGCAACGGCGTCGAACGCGCTCCGGGTACAGAGCCCCGGCACGCGCCAGCCTTCGCGGAAGCGGTCGATCGTGCGCTGCATCCCGCGCGCATGCGGCGCGACCGGGTGCGCAAGGAAGTCGTCGACGATCAGTACCACGCCCCCGGGCGCCAGGTGCCCGCGGCACGTTGCGAAAAAGCGCTCCGGACGGGAGGCGTGCACGAAGGCTTCAATCGCGACGATCGCATCCGCGCGCAGGTCAAGTTGCAGTTGCTCGAAGTCGCCGGCGGTGAAGTGGCATCGGCGCTGAAGCCCCTGCTCGCGCGCGAGTTCCTGCCCGATGGCCACCTGTTTCGTGCTGATGGTGACCCCGTGCAGGCCTGCGTTGGGAAAGGCGCGCGCCAGGGAGAACATCGTGCCGCCAACACCGCAACCGAGATCCAGCAGCGTTCGCGGCGCTTCCGGTAGACCGGCACGAATGCGCTCGGCCAGCAGGGTGTTCACGTATTCCGCCGCCTCGCGGCCATTGCGCACACCCGGGGCCCAGAGCCCGCGGTGGATCGCGTGGCCGCCGCCGCTGCTGCCGATGCGCAGAAACAGCGCGGTGTTGCGGTCGTAATAGTGCTGGAGGTCGCGCGAAGCCATCGCGTCATTGTCCGGAATCGCGCGCGCTTCGGATAGCCCGCACGCGTGGACCCGGTTGCGTCTCGCGGGCCGGTCCGGGGCGTGCTCGGGTTACCCTCCGGTTGGGTATGCACCCGCGGCCAATACGGTCGTATGATGCCGGGATGGAACAGGAGATCCACCGGCTTGGAAGAGGGCCCGTGCATTACCGGCGGTCGGGTGTCGGCAGCCGGGCGCTGGTGCTGCTGCATGGCCTTGCGAGCAACGGCACCCGCTGGAGTGAACTGGTCCGCACCAGTGGCCTGAATCAGCACTGGACGATTCTTGTGCCCGATCTGCGCGGATTCGGCCTGTCGGTGACCCGGGAACCCCTGCGTTCAGAGGACTGGCTGGCTGATCTCGCCGGGATGCTGGACCAGGAAGGGTTCGACGAATGCGTGATCGGCGGGCACTGCCTCGGGGCGAACCTGGCGGCACGGTTCGCACTGCGCTCGCCCGAGCGCGTCAAGGGCCTGATTCTCGTGGAGCCCGTGGTCCTCGAGGCGATAACGGGCCCACTCGCCGGGCTTGCGCGTCTGCGCGTCCTGCTGGCCCCCCTTGGGCGGCTGGTGCTGGGGGTCAACGCGCTGGGTGTGCGGCGGCGGCGCCTGCCGCTGCTGGATCTCGAGGCACTCGATCGCCGAACCCGTCGGCGGATGGCGGGAGGCGGCGGGCTGGGTGTGCTGACCCGCCGCTACGGTTCACCGTTGCTCGATCTGCGCTACGTGCCGGTGTCCAGCTACGTGCAGGGTCTGGCAGAGACATTGCGTCCGATGCCGTCCTGGAGCGCGATCGAACAGCCCAGCCTGGTGCTGCTGTCATTCCGTAGCCGTTTCGGTGACCTGCGCCGACTGCGGCGCATTCTTGGGACGCTGCCGGACCACGTGATCATCGTGCTCGAGTCCGAGCACTGGATGCATGCCGAGCAGCCGACTCCCATGCGCGAGAACATTGAAACCTGGCTGGCGGGGCATGCGGCCGAAACACCGGCCGACCCGGAGCCGGCGCACTGAACGGAGGACTGCCGTGACCGCGCGCTACATCCTGTCCATCGACGAGGGCACCACCGGGGTCACCGCACTGCTGTTCGACCACGAAGCCCGGATTCAGGCGCGGGCCTATTCGGAGTTCACCCAGCACTACCCGCGTGCGGGCTGGGTGGAACACGATGCGGAGGAGATCCTGATGGTGACCCTCCGGGTGATCGAGGAGGCTCTGCGCGAGGCCGGGATCCGGGCTGCAGACCTGGAGGCGATCGGAATCACCAACCAGCGCGAGACCACGGTGCTTTGGGACAGGAAGACCGGGAAACCGGTCGGCCGGGCGATTGTGTGGCAGGACCGGCGCACCGCCCCGGCCTGCGACGAACTCCGCGAACGGGGTCTCGAGGAGCGTTTCCAGGCACGCACCGGTTTGCTGATCGACCCGTACTTCTCCGGCACCAAGATCCAGTGGCTGCTCGACCACGAGCCGGGGTTGCGCGAACGGGCGCGGCGTGGCGAGATCGCGTTCGGCACCATCGATTCCTGGCTGGTCTACCGGCTGAGTGGCCGGAAAGTGCACGTGACCGACTATTCCAACGCCTCGCGGACGCTGTTGTACAACATCCACGATCTCTGCTGGGATCAGGAATTGCTGGATCTGCTGGACATCCCGGCGGCGATGCTGCCCGAGGTGATGCCCTCGTCGTGGGTCTACGCGCAAACCGACCCGGAGATCTTCCCCGGCACGAAGGGGATCCCCATTGCGGGCATCGCCGGCGATCAGCAGGCCGCGCTCTTTGGTCAGGCCTGCTACCGGCCGGGCATGGCCAAGAACACCTACGGCACCGGTTCCTTCGTGCTGCTGCACACCGGCACCGAACCCGTCCCCAGCGAGCAGCGGCTGCTCACGACCATCGCCTGGCGCATCGGCGAGGACCCGGTGGAGTATGCGCAGGAAGGCGCGATCTTTGTCACCGGGGCCGCGGTGCAGTGGTTGCGGGACGGTCTCGAGATCATCGAGTCCGCCTCAGAGAGCGCCGATCTGGCCGCCAGCGTGGTGCACAACGACGGAGTGTATTTCGTCCCGGCGCTGACCGGCCTCGGTGCGCCGCACTGGGATCCGTACGCGCGCGGACTTCTGATCGGGGTGACCCGGGGAACCACGCGCGGACACGTTGCGCGCGCGGTGCTGGAGAGCATCGCCTACCAGACCCGCGACGTGCTCGAGGCGATGGCGCGCGAGTCCGGAATCCGCCTGAGCGAGTTGCGCTGCGACGGTGGAGCCGCACTGAACCCGATGCTGATGCAGTTCCAGGCGGACATCCTGGACAGCGCGGTGGTGGTGCCGGAAACGGTGGAAACGACCGCGCTCGGGGCCGCCTACCTGGCTGGGTTGGCGACGGGTTTCTGGAAGGATCGCGAAGAACTGGCCGGGAAGTGGCGCCTGCGCAACCGCTACACACCGCAGATGGACGGGATGGAGCGGGAACGTCTGTACCGTCGCTGGCACCGCGCTGTGGCGTTGTCGAAGGGTTGGGCGCGCGACGCGGACTGAGCCGCGCCCATGGGACCAGAATCGGACCATGCGGAAGCCTGATCTCATTGCCCACCGCGGATACGCGGCCCGGTATCCGGAAAATACGCTGCAGGCGCTGGAGGCGGCGGTTGCGGCCGGCGCGCGCTTCGTGGAGGTGGACGTGCAGCTCTCGGCCGACGGCGTTCCGGTGCTGTTCCACGACCGGAGTCTCAAACGGGTGTGCGGCGTTCGGGGCAAGGTACATCGGCGCGGCATCGCGGACCTCGCGGCACTGTCCGCGTTTGAACCGAGGCGTTTCGGCCAGCGTTTCGCTGGAACGCCGATGGCGACCCTCGCCCAGTTCCGGGGCTTCTTGCAGGCGAACCCGGGCGTGGTGGGCTTCGTCGAGGCCAAACCGGCCGCGGTGCGGCACTTCGGCCGGGAGCGCGTGCTGGATGCCATTGCGGCGGAACTGGAGCCGGTCAAGGGCCAATGCGTCCTGATCTCGTCCGTGCTGCTGTTGCTTCTGGACGCGGCTGACCGCTCGCGCGGCGCAGCGAAGCGGTTGGGCTGGCATGCCGTTGGCGCAGTGCTGAGCCGGTGGCGCCAGCGTCATGCGTGCTCGGCGCTTTGCCCGGAGTATCTGTTCTGCGCGATCGATGGCTTGCCCCGAACGGGCGAGATCCGCTTTCAGGAGGCCCGTGTCGCGGTCTACGAGGTTGGCAGTGCCGGGATCGCACTCGACCTGCATCGACGCGGTGTCGACATGATCGAGACCTTCGCGATCGGTGAACTGCGCCGGGAACTCGAGGAGCACGCCGGCCTGCCTCCTGGCTAGAACCGGCATCCGGCCGCGTGCGAAGGCGCGAATCCCGACTAAACTGAGTGGGTACGAGCAGGAATACCGGAGGTTCCGATGAAAACCGCACTGGATGTACTGAACGAAAAGGGTACCCACGTCTACAGCATTGGGCCCGATGCCAGCGTTCTCGACGCGCTCCGTTTGATGGCGGAGCACGAGGTGGGTGCGTTGCCGGTGCTCGATGGCGATCGCCTGGTGGGGCTCGTCAGCGAGCGGGACTATGCCCGGAAGGTGATTCTTTTCGAGCGCAGTTCGCGTACGACGCCGGTTCGCGACATCATGATGAATCGGGTGACCTACGTGGAGCCGACGCGTTCGGTGGAGGAATGCATGGCGTTGATGACCGACAAGCGCGTGCGTCACCTGCCAGTGCTGCGGGATGGGCGCATGATCGGCCTGGTTTCGATCGGGGATCTGGTCAAGGCGATCATCGACGAGCAGCAGTTCATCATTTCCCAGCTGGAGCTGTATATCGCCAGCTGATCCTCGTCAGGGTCCCGGGTTTCCCGGGACCGTGGCAGGCCAGGACGGGGCAGCCATGAGCGCAGAGCATGAGCGGAACATCGAGACGCTGATCCGGGCGGTGGTTCGGGATTTTCGGGAGACCGCGCGCACCACCGGGATCGCGGTTGCGGATCCCGAACTGATCGACGCGCTGCGGCGCGTGCCCCGCGACAAGTTCGTGCCGGACTCGGGGTCGGGGCATGCCTGGGACAACCGCGCGTTGCCGATCGGACACGGCCAGACGATCTCGCAGCCTTTCGTGGTCGCGCTGATGACCCAGCTGCTGGAACTGCAACCGGGTCACCGCGTACTCGAAATCGGGACGGGATCGGGCTACCAGGCGGCGATCCTCGCGGAGCTCGCAGAGGAGGTGTACAGCATCGAGGTGGTGCCGGAGCTGGCTGCCGCGGCGTCGGCGCGCCTGGACCGCCTCGGTTACCGTAACGTTCAGGTTCGCACCGGCAATGGCCGTGACGGCTGGCCTGAGGCCGCGCCATTCGACGCGGTCATCGTGACCGCCGGCGCGGACAGCATTCCGAAGGCACTGGTGGAGCAGCTCCGCACCGGCGGGCGCCTGGTCATTCCCGTCGATACGGGGTGGGGGCAGGATCTGCGCGTCTGCGTGAAGGAGGAGGACGGCAGCTTGCGGGAGCGTAGCGTGCTCCCGGTGATTTTCGTGCCGCTGGTTGGGGGAAGGTAGCACCGAGGCTTGCCAAGGCCGGGGTGCTTCGGTACAAAGCAGGCTCGCTCGAAAGGCAGACGGATCGACGCAGATGGCAGACCCGAACACACCCCCGGGGCAGGAGAGTTTCCTTTCGGGAAGCATCGGCCCGGAGAGCCGCGCGGCGGTGGAACAGCAGCTCGCCGAGCACCGCGCGCACCTCGCAGCCCTTCCGGACAACGTCGCACTGGTGCACCGTGCCCACGTGCTGCTGGATATCGGGGAGGCACTGATCGGGCTGGAGCGTCACGCCGAGGCCTGGGAGACCGTGCGGCCGTTGCTGGGGCCGCTGGTGGAAGAGGGGGCCTGGCAGGAGGCCGTGGAAGCCTGTGACCTGCTCTACCGGGCTGAGCAGAACGACTCGATCATCGCGCTGGGTCACGGCGTCTGGTTGGGCGTGACCTATCCGATCAAGGCGCAGACGACGGTCGCGATGCTCGGCCACATCGTTGACGAAACGCCCGAACAGGCGGATGGCGCGGCGGTTGCCGCGATGGTGGCCCACTACATCGCGGGTCTGCGCACCGCGGGCCGCGAACGCGACAGCCTGACCTTCCTGACCACCCAGATCATTGCACGGGTCGCACGCCGACACCGCGGCATCGAGGACCAGGAGACCCTGGACACCTGGATCGAGATGTACGATCTGAACGATACCGATGTCCTGCTGCGGCGGTTGGCGATGATGCTCGACGCGATTGTTGGCGACCGATGGTGGTTCGACCGCGACGAACTCCGCGCCCGACTCCCGGTCAACTGAACACGCCTTACGCTACCGCTACCTGACGGGAATCCCGCTCCGGTCCCGTGCACACGCCGTTCGCTGTGCCCTGTGGGCGGCTTCCCTTCGAGGACGCAACGCCATGATCGAGCAGCCTGAGCCGCGTCCGTCCCTGTTTCCGCCGGTGATCGGCTTTCTGCTGATTGCCAACGTCGCTGTGTTCCTGCTGCAGCTGGTGGCTTTCGAACCCCTGCTCGTGCGTTTTGCGCTGTGGCCGGTGGGCACTCCCGACGTGATCGAACAGAACGGGGAGCTTGTCTGGGTGCCGTCATTCCAGCTCTGGCAGCTGGTCACCTACGGTTTTCTGCACGGCGGGCTTCTACACCTGTTTCTGAACCTGTTCGCGATGTGGATGCTCGGCGTGCAGCTGGAAAACGCCTGGGGTTCGCGGCTGTTCGCGATCTATTTTTTCGTCTGCGTGATCGGCGCCGGGCTGATCCAGCTGTTCGTTGCGTCGCACGGTGTGATGGGCGAGGGCATCTACCCCACCATTGGCGCGTCCGGTGGCGTGTTCGGAATCCTGCTGGCTTTCGGCATGATGTTCCCGAATCAGCGTCTGGTGTTCATCCTGCTGCCGGTGCCGATCCGGGCCAAGTACTTCGTGATCGGATATGGCGCATTCGAACTGTTCGCTGGGATCACTGGGACGATCGCCGGGGTGGCGCACTTCGCGCACCTGGGTGGCATGGCCTTCGGGTTCCTGTTGATCCAGTACTGGCGGGGACGCCTGCCCATCAAGCCGCGCAGGAGAGTTTTCTGGTGGTGACCTGTCCAGGACCGGTTCTCGCGCCGTGTTTGCCGTTGTAAATCCTGCCGGGTCCGGGGCGGAACCATCTACACTTGAGAAAGGGGATCGCGAACCACCGAGCCTCCTCGTTTCCGGGCGGGTTCCGTCCGCGTTTCCCTGCCCAACGGGGCACCAATGGTTTCCGACATGGAGGATCTGAATGGACACTGTCTGGATAGTGGTTGCCGACGCCGCGCGTGCACGCATCCTTCGCTGCGAGGGCCGCGCATGTCATGGGCTCGCCGACGTGGAGGCGCTGTCGCACAGCGAATCCCGGGCCCAGAATCAGGAACTGGTTTCGGATCGTCCGGGAAGGGGCTGGGCGAGCGCCGGTGGCGAAGCGCGCCACGCGATGGACGAGCCGACCGACCCGGCGCACCACGAAAGGGAACGTTTTGCAAGGATGGTCGCCGAACGCCTGAAATCCGCGCACCACGAAGGTGTGTACAAGCACCTCGTCATCGTGGCATCCCCGTCCTTTCTGGGGGCGCTGCGGGAGGCCCTGGACCGCAACGTCTCTCAGGTGGTCCGGGCGGAAGTGGCCAAGAATGTCGTGAAGGTTGAGGATCTCGCGGTCCTGAGATCCCACTTGCCCGATTTCATCTACTGATTCCCATTTTAACTGCAATCCCTGTCACCGGTCGCGGCTCTCAACCTTCCGCGGCTGGTGTCGCAGGGAGTCGATCAGCCAGGTTTTCCCAAAAAAGCATCAGCGCAACCCTGGTGGGCCATGCGGAAAGTTCGGCACCAGATCGCCCCGCCAGAAGCGCCGGCGCTGCGTTCCGCTATTCGTGACGGAACCCTGATGCCCGCAATCCGATCCCTGCGGCCGACTATACTCGTTGGCAGGCCTGGTGTGGATGAACGGTCTGGAGGAGGGTGTAATGGCCGAATCAATGCAGGAAGTACTCAACCCGGGGGCGGTGACGCGGGATCCCGAGTTTCCGCATGCCCCGTTGGACTGGAGTCGCGCTGCGGCGCAAGCCGTGGCGGCGGATGAAGGGATTGAACTGACGGACGAGCACTGGGAGCTGGTGCGGGCGCTGCAGGAATTCTTTCACCGCCACGAGGACGCCGGACGGATCAACGTCAGGGAACTGCACGATGCCCTGGACGAACACTTCCACTCGCGCGGGGGCCGCAGGCACCTGTACGAGTTGATGCCCGGTGGCCCGGTCGCTCAGGGTTGCCGGTTGGCAGGGCTGGAGCCGCCGGCCGAGGCGGCCAGCCAGAGTTTCGGCAGCGTGTCCTGAAGGGTCATCTGCCGCTCCGGTCCGGGGATGCTCCCCGGGCGGGGGCTTGAGTACGGCCGGGCAAGTCGGTGGTAAAGCCCGTGCGTCAGCCCGCTCAAGGCCCAGTGACCTCGGCGGTCAGCTTCAGCACGCTCTGATCCTGAAAGCGCAGCGTGACCGGCACGGCGTCCCCCGGGCGCAGCACCGTGGTCAAGCCCGTGAGCAGGATATGGGGGCCTCCGGGAGTGAGTTGAAGGGTTCCGCGTGCCGGGATGGGAATGCCCTGTGCCGATTTCGCGCCGGGCGGTTCACCCCGCGCATCGTGTGTCGCCGGGGTGATCTGAGCCTGTGCCGCGACCGGAGATTCGACTGCGATCAGCGTGTGATCGTGCCGTGACCGGTTGCGCAGCGCGAGATGGACCTGCGCCGTGTCGGCCGCGTTCGGATCCAGCCATACCCGCGGGGTCGCGGTCACAAGCATGTCGTGTGCCACCGCATGGTGAGCACCTGCGGAGCTGGAACCCAGAAGGACCGTCAGCAGAAGCGGCAGTACCAGGGCGCCGGCGGGCCAGTTCAATTCGGTGGCCCGGGCGGTTGCGAGCCGCTGTCCTGCGAGATGAAGTAGACCCCGAGCACGGCCACAACCATCCAGATGAACAGTGCCCAGACGCCGAGGTGCTCCCACAGTGGGCCGAAAAACAGGAGCATCACGGCCGCTCCCGCGAGAATTACATTGCCGAGGATGAAGGAGGTCCGCGGACCGTCGTCCTTAGGGTACATGGGCATGCCGCTGTTGCTGGGTTCGCGGCGCCGATTGTGCCACAGGTTCGGCATCGAATCTGAAGAGAGTAGGGTTGTCCATCGCCACCGCACCGTGTGTGGGGAGGCGTTCGGTTCGGTGTGGCTTCAGCCTAGCCAAGATCCGCGCCGGGAACCGGGCACCGGACGCACCCAGGGGCCATCGGGAGTGTCGATCACGGCCAGCCTTTGTTGGAACAGCTTCTCCAGTGCCTGCACGTGGAAGATCTCTTCGCTCAGTCCCCAGCACATGCCGCCGTCGGGGTACATCAGGATCAGGTGTGTGCAATAGGTCACTGCAAGATTCAGGTCGTGCAGCGCCAGCACCGCGCCACGGCGCCTGGAATTGACCTCGCGGCGCACCAGGTCCAGCACGGCAACCTGGTGGTGCAGGTCGAGGTGATTGGTGGGTTCGTCCAGCAGCCACAGCGGCGGACCCTGGGTCAGCAGCGTCGCCAGTGCCAGGCGCTGGCGCTCGCCTCCGGAAAGGGTCTGGACCTGACGGTCGGCGAGATCGTCCAGGTCCATCTGCGAAAGCGCCTGCCAGGCCAGTTCATGGTCCCGTGCCGACTCCATGTTCCAGGCACGAAGAAACGGATGCCGTCCGATCAGCGCGGTCTCCAGCACCGTGGACGGAAAGCCGTCGTGGTGGTCCTGAAACACAAGGCCCAGCCGCTGCGCGATCTGCCGCCGGGGCATGCCGTACAGGTCCCGGCCATCCAGCAGAACCCGGCCCGTGCGCGGACGCCGGAGCCCCGCGAGCGTGTGCAGCAGGGTGGTCTTGCCGGCGCCGTTCGGACCCAACAGCCCCCAGCACTGGCCCGGCAGCAGCGCGACGTCCAGTGCCATGCCGTCCGCGCGCCCGGGAATGTCGATCACCAGGTTCTCCAGGCTCAGCAGCGGCGCGGTCACGTCCGGCTCCGGTAAAGCAGGTACAGGAAGACGGGCACGCCGAGCATCGCGGTGATCACCCCAACCGGCAGCTGTTCGGGCGCGATCACCGTGCGGGCGAGGGTGTCTGCCAGCGTCAGCAGAATGCCGCCGGCCAGTGCCGAGGCTGGAATCAGCAGGCGCTGGTCATTGCCGATCACCAGGCGCAGCATGTGCGGGACGATCAGGCCGACGAAGCCGATGGTCCCTGCCGTGGTGACGGCCACCGCGGTGACGAGCGCGGCGAGCAGGTACACCGTCCACTCCAGCCGCCGGACCGACACGCCCAGAACCGCGGCCTGCAGTGGCCCGCGGGCGAGGACGTTCAGACTGCGCCCCAACGGCAGCGCAAGCGCGACAATGACGGACAACATGATCCAGGGCAGGCCGTAGCCTCGGGCGTGGGCCAGATCGCCCATCAGCCAGTAGAGCATGCCCGGTAACTCCGGACTGGGCCGTACCGCGAGGAGGAAGGTGATCACCGCTCCCCAGCCGGCGGCCACCACTACGCCGGTCAACAGCAGGCGGGTTGGTGTCCAACTCCCGGTGCCGTGCGCCAGCCCGAAAACGATCAGCGTAGAGAGCAGGGCGCCGGCAAAAGCCGAACCGGAGACCCATGCCAACCCCAACCCGGAGATCATCGCGAGCAGCGCACCCACCGCCGCACCGCCGGAAATGCCCAGCACGTAAGGGTCTGCAAGCGGGTTGCGCAACAGCACCTGCATCAGTGCCCCCGCGACAGCGAGCAGCCCGCCGGTCGCAAACGCCGCCAGACTGCGCGGCAGGCGCAGTTCCAGCACCAGCAGCCGCGCGAGATCGCCGCCTTCGCCGAGGAACACCGCCAGCACCTCGCGCGCGGGCAGCGCGACGCTGCCGAGCATCACCGAGCCCAGGACCGACGCAGCCGCCGCAACCAGAAGAAAACCCAGGGCCCAGCTCGCCCTCGGAGGGGTGCCCTTCCGCGTTCCCGGGTTCACCGGGGAAGCTCCACACGCCGACTGCGTGCGGTTTCGAGGACCTCGCAGAGCATCCGGGTGCCTTCCGCGATGCGCGGCGTGTGCCGCTGCAGCAGCGACGGCGGAATGAAAAAGAGATTGTCCCGACGCACCGCGGTGAGCTGGGACCAGCTGCGCCACTCCGCCAACCAGTCCGGCCGGTCTTCTCCGGGGCCGCCGCTGACGATCGCCTCGGGGTCGGCGGCGATGACCGTTTCGTGTCCGGGCCGCGGCACCAGGGTCTCGAGATGTCCGAACAGGTTGCGTCCTCCGCACAGTTCGATCGCCCGGCCGATCAGGTGCTGGTCGTTGACCGTCATCAGCGGCTGATCCCAAACCTGGTAAAAGACGGTCACTTCCGGCCGTGTCGAGTATCTGTCCCGCAACTCCGTGATGGTGTCGAGGAAGTCACGCGCCGCGACTGCGCCGCGCTCCTCCTGTCCCGCGAGTTCGCCCAGCCGCTGCAGATCCGCAGCGATCCCCTCGAAGTGCCCCGGTTCGCTGTAATAGACGGTGAGCCCCAGTGCCTCCAGGCGCTCCAATGCGGCTCGGGGACTGCCGCTCGACCAGGCGATGACCAGGTCGGGCGACGCCGCCAGCAACCGCTCGAGATCCAGTTGGGTCGCAGTGCCGATACGAGGGATCGAGCTCGCGGCCTCCGGGTAGTCGGCGTAGGCGACCGTTGCGACGATCCGGTCGCCGGCGCCGACCGCGAACAGCAACTCGGTCAGGTGCGGGGCAAGACTGACGATGCGCTGCGCCGGTTCGGCAAGCTGCACGGTCCGGCCCCGATCGTCGATCACGCTGATGCCCTGGGCCGCAGCGGCGATCGGCAGGCTGGCCGCGACCATCAACCCGGCCGAGAATCGGCGGACACGCCGCCGAAAGGCTTGAAACGCAAGCCACGAGGGTCCGTGGCGGGTTGCACCGGCCTTCGGCACCGGCATCAGTCCTGTCCCGACTCCGCGTCCCGCAGCCGCCGGCTCCTCCAGAACACCTCGCCATCCCCAGCCTCGCGGGCGAGGACGCGTGCCAGCACGAACAGCAGGTCTGAGAGCCGGTTCAGATACTGCCGGGCGATCGTTGTCACTTCCTCTTCCCGCGCGAGGCGCACGAGATGGCGCTCAGCGCGCCGGCTCACCGCGCGGGCCAGGTGGCAGGCGGTGGCTGCCGGCCCCCCACCGGGAAGAATGAATTCCTTCAGCGGAGGCAGGCCAGCGTTCAGTTCCCCCAGCCGTTCCTCCAGCCACGCCACCCGGTCCTCCGGAAGCAGTGCCTGCCCGGGCATCGCGAGCTCCCCGCCGAGGTCGAAGAGGTCGTGCTGGATGTCCAGCAGCCAGTTCGCCTGGGCCCGCGGCAGCGCGTGCGCCAGCACCATCCCGAGAACGCTGTTCAGTTCATCGACATCGCCCATCACCTCGATCCGCGCCGAATCCTTCGAAAGCCGAGCCCCAGTCGCAAGACCGGTCGTACCGTCATCCCCAGTGCGGGTGGTGATGCGCGTAAGGCGGTTCCCCATCATCCATCTCCAAACGTTCTTGCCAAAAACCATCGGCCAGAGGCTGACCTCCCACAGTGCCGGCCAAGCA
>PULL01000189.1 GCA_003550945.1 Thioalkalivibrio sp.
AACTACCGCAAGGACGGATCCCTGTTCTGGAACGAGCTGTCGATCACGCCGGTGTACAACGACGACGACCAGCTCACCTACTACATCGGCATCCAGAAGGACATCACCGACCGGGTCGAGGCCGAGGCGCGCGCCGAACGCGCGGAACGGGCGTTGGCCGAGGCGCGCGGCTCGGCTCCAGAACAGTCCTGATTGCGCGGGCCACCGGGCGCACAGCCCGAATCAGCGGTCGTCCGAAAAGACGGCGATCGCCCCGGCAACGCCCGTCGCGTACTCTCCCGCCCCGAGTTCCATGTCCAGCTCCAGGATGTGATCCGATTCCCAGCGCCACTCCAGTCGCCGGGGCCGCATGCGAAGGGGCCTGCGCGCGTGGCTCATCTCCGCACGTTCCAGACCGCGCGCGAGTTCCGCCTGGGTCTCGGCCACGGCCACTTCCAGCGCGCGCACCGCCCCGGTGGTGCCCGGATCGCCCCGCCCCCACAACGGCCCGGTGGGATGGACATCCAGAAGACTGCAGCGCTCACGCAGTGCCGAATCGACTGCAGGGACCGCGAAAATGCTGCCGCTGCCGTCGAGGTTCGCGAGATCACCGGGAAGGAGGTGGTCCCAGCTGCCGGCCTCGACCCGCCTGCGCAGCACCGCGTTGAAGATCGCGGCACGGGCCGCGGACAGGTAGAGGCTGCGCTGATTGCGGCTCCGCGGCCGGGATCGGCCCGCGAACCAGGCCAGGGCGCGTTCCAGGTTGGCGTGACCGAAGCGCTGTTCTCCGAAATAGTCGGGAAGGCCCCGAACCCGCATCTGCTCCAGCAACGCCTCGGCGGCCGCGCGATCGCCGCGGACCTCCCGCAACCGGATGCGGAAGCGGTTTCCCGCCAGGTGTCCGGTCTTCAGCTTTCGCGAATGCCGTCGCGCCGCCAGGATCTCGATGCCGGCGGGCGCTGCCGCGGACCAGTCCGGCTCGACCCGCCCCGGCAACTGCACGCTGAACCACTGGGTAGTCACCGCGTGGCGGTCCTTGCGCCCGGCGTAGCCGACGGCGGGACGGGGAACCGCGGCGGTCCGGGCGAGCCATTCCGCCACCGTGTCGCTGTTGTGCCCTGTCTTGCGAATCTCGAGCCATACGTGCTCGCCCGCACCCTCCGGCGTGGTGGCCGGAATCTCATCGACCCGAAAATCCTCCGGTTCCACCCGGATGTGCGCGCGCAGCGGGATGGCCCAGGGGTACACCGGCCTCGCATCGAACACCAACGGCATCGCCCTCACCCACCCTGGCCGCGGGTCGCAACACCCGGGGCACGCGCGGGTTCCGCCACCCGGTCGCGAAGGTAAACGGGCTGGGCCCGCTCGGGCGACACCGCCTCGCCACGGGCGTAGGCGGCAGACCCAAGGACCGCCACCTCGCGTGCGCAGGGCAGCGCCGCGGCATCGACCTCCGACCCTGCGAGCCCCAGCCGCCCGGCCAGATCGGTATGCGCGCTCAGCCCGCTGCCCAACGCCAGACGCGGACCCTCTCCCCAGTTCACGTGCAGCGCTTCCGGGGGCGTCAGGAACTCGGGCGCGGTTGCCACCCGCCCATCCGCGTCCGTCTGCAGCAACGCCCAGTACACCTCCCGCATGCGCGCATCCAGTACCGCGAGCACCTCGCGCGCGCCGCGCTCCGCAGCCTGCTGCCCCAGCGCGGCCAGCGTCGACACCGGCACCACCGGGATCCCGGTCGCGAACGCGAGACCCTGCGCGACACCCAGGCCCAGCCTTACCCCGGTAAACGCTCCCGGCCCCCGCCCCACCGCGACCACGTCCAGCTGGGCGGGGACCAGCTCAGCCTCGGCAAGCAGACGCTGCACCTGTTCCAGCAACAGTTCCCCGTGACGCCGCGCGGCATCCCGCTCCAGCAGCCAGCGCAGGTCGCCGTCCACCCACAACGCCGCCGAGCAGGCCTCGGTGGCCGTTTCCAGCGCGATCAGGCGCATATGTCCGCTCCTCGACGCTGCCGCGCGGCGTGCAGAAAAGCCAGTGCCGCGGCGGGATCGCGGGACTCGTGGAACCGCGGCAGGCTGTTCAGAAACCTGCGGCCGTAGGGCTTGCCCGTGAGCCGCGGGTCGCACAGGGCCAGGATGCCGGCGTCGTCCGCGTCGCGAATCAGCCGGCCCACGCCCTGCTTCAGGGCCAGCACCGCCTGCGGCAACTGGAAGTCCATGAACGGGTTTCCGCCTGCGGCCTCGATCGCGGCGGTCCTCGCCTGCAGCACCGGGTCGTTGGGCGCAGCGAACGGGAGTCGGTCGATGACCACGATCGACAGCGCATCGCCCCGGATGTCCACTCCTTCCCAGAAGCTGTGGGCCCCCAGAAGCCAGGCGTTCCCCGAGGCGCGGAAGCGCTCCAGCAACTCGGCCCTCGGCCGCTCGCCCTGCACCAGCAGCGGTCGCTCCGCGGGCAACCGGTCGCGCAGCAGCGCGGCCGCCTCGCGCAGCGCGCGGTGGCTGGTGAACAGGAAAAACCCGCCCCCGGGATTGCCCGCCAGCAGCGGCCAGGCCCAGTCGATGCAGGCGCGGGTGTAGCCGGGCAGGTTCGGGTTCGGCAGGGGCCGCGCCGGCAGCGCGAGACAGGCCTGCCGCGCGAAATCGAACGGGCTGTCGAGACGCTCCGCGCGGACATCGTCGGGCAACCCCAGGCGTCGCGCCGCGTGCCGGAAATCGTCGCCAACGGCAAGCGTCGCGGAGGTAAACACCCAGCTTGCGGGGTGGCGGGCACGTTGCTCTGCCAGCGGTCGCGACGCGTCCAGCGGGGTGCGGTGCAGCATCAGGCTCTGCCGGAACCGCTCGACCCAGGGGACCGTCCCCGGGGTTTCCTCCAGCCAGCCACGCAGCCGTCCCCGCAGAGCCACGCAGCGGGATCGTGCCTGATCCAGCCCGGGTCCGCGCGGTGCCGCAACCCGCAGCCCCTCTTCCATCGCCTCCAGCGCCGCGTCCATGCCCGACAGTGCGCCCAGCACCTCCGCCTGGTCGGACACCTCGGCCCATGCCGCACGCGCGGGCCAGTCTTCCGAGCACTGCAGCAGCGCGGAAACCGCCCGGGCGAGACCGGATACCCGCTCGCGCAGGTCCACCAGGTCCGGCGCATCCCGCTCCATTTCCCGCGTCACGTCCCGCCCGAGATCGCGCACCGCGCGGGTACCGAAGGCCAGCCCGAAAAACGCGCCGGCGATCTCCGGCAACTGGTGCGCCTCGTCGACGATCACTACGTCCACCTGGGGCAGCAGCTCGCCAAAGCCCTCGTCCTTCAACGCCATGTCCGCAAGCAGCAGATGGTGATTCACCACCACCAGCTCGGCCTCCTGGGCCCGACGCCGGGCGCGGATCACGAAGCACTCGTTGAGGCGGGGACACTCGCCCCCCAGGCAGTTGTCCACGGTGGAAGTCACCTGCGGCCAGAGCGGCGCGTCTTCGGCCAGAATCCCGGCCTGGGTCAGGTCACCGGTCCGCGAGCTTCCCGCCAGGCGACGCAGTTCCCGGATCGTCTCCGCCTGCCGCCCCCGGCCGGTGGCATCGGCTGCGGCCGACTCCAGCCGGTAGTGACAGAGGTAGTTCGAGCGGCCCTTCAGCAGCGCGGTCTTCGGGCGACGACCGAGCGCTGCGCAGACCATCGGGAGGTCTTTTTCGAACAGCTGGTCCTGCAGCGTCTTGGTACCGGTGGAGATCAGCACCCGGCGCGAGGAAAGCAGCGCCGGCACGAGGTACGCGAAGGTCTTGCCCACCCCGGTCGCGGCCTCGACCAACAGCGCTTCGGTGCCCGAGTCGATGGTCTCGGCAACCAGTCCGGCCATTACCTGCTGCGGCTCGCGCGGATGGAATCCCGGCACCGCGCGCGCAAGAATGCCGCCCGTGCGCAGGGCGGCGCGCGCACGCTCCGCGGCCTCCGCCGCCGCTTCAGCCAAGCGCCCGCTCCAGGCGCCGAACCTCGTCGAGCGCCCGGCGTGCGCCTTCCGCATCGCCCATGCCTTCGCGGGCTGCGGCGATGATGCGCCAGTTCGCGAGCGCGAGATCGCGGTCCGCGGATCCGAGCTGCAGCGAACGTTCGGCCATGCGCTCGGCCTGCTGGAACTCACCCTGCTGCAGACGCACCTGCGCCAGCCGGCTCCAGAGATCCGCATCGCGCGGCGCGATGCGCAGCGCCCTTTCCAGCTGGAGCCCGGCAAGGCGCAGATCCCCGGCCGCCACCGCCTGCTCCGACTGCGCGGCCAATGCGAGCGCCGCCGGGGCAGTCGGCGCAGCCGGTTCGGGTGGAGCCGGAGCCGGTGCTGCGGGCTGCATCTCTTCTTCCGGCGATGGCAGCGCATCCTCCGGGGCCACCACCACCCCGGTCTCCGCGGGGATCCCGGGCCGCGGCGCCGGCACCGCACAGGCCGCGAGCGTCATCGCGACCAGCAGCACAGCGGCCATGCGACCGCCCCGGATCGTCACCACGGAAACCCCCTCGCCAACCTGCGTCATCGCCTCCACCTCTCAAGCCAGTTGCCGGCGCCATGCTCCAACCCCACCGCGCCGAGGTCGCAATCGGCCCGGATCCTCGGGACCGAATCCCGCCAGAAGGGTAACTCGATCCGATCGGGACAGGCATCGGTGTCCGCGCGCAGTCCGGAGATCCGGTCCACCTGCCGCACCTGGATTTCCGGGTGATGCCCGAAGTTCAGCGAGCCACCGGGAAACGCCGCCATCGACCGCACCCAGATCGGCACGGCGCCGGCACCGCCGGTCAGGCCGATGGGGCGGTTGTCGTCCAGGCCCAGCCAGACCACCATCAGGAAACGGTCGTCGAACCCGGCGAACCAGCTGTCGCGGAAATCGCTGGAGGTGCCGGTCTTCCCGGCGACCACGCGTCCTGGCATCCGTTGGCTGATCTGTCGGCCGGTGCCCTGCGTGGTCACGTCGTGCAGCGCCTGGTTGACCAGTCGCACCGCCCCGTCGGGCACCGCGCCGCGCAATTCCAGGCTGTAATGCGACAGCTCGCGGTTCTCCGCGTCGAGCACGTCACGGATTGCGCGGCTGCGGGTCGCATAGCCGCCGTTCGCGAGAGCCTGGTAAAGCGTCGCCACTTCCAGCGGCGACAGATCCAGCGCCCCCAGCGCCAGCGACGGCAGTGCGGCGGGGGTGCGCTCCAGTCCCAGCGTCTGCAGAAGGCGGATCACCTGCGCGACCCCGATCTGCTGAGAAAGCCGCACGGTGGCCACATTATACGATTGAACCAGCGCCTCCCAGACCGTGACCTGCCCGTGAAACTCGCGGTTGAAATTCTGCGGCGACCAGGGCTCGCCGTGCGGCAGCTGCAGCGTCAACGGGCTGTCGTCCAGCAGCGTCGCCAGCGTATAGCGCTCGGGGTCCGACAGCGCGGCCAGGTACACGAAGGGCTTGATCAGTGATCCGACGGGCCGCCGCGCCTCGACCGCCCGATTGAAACCCGGGAAGCGCGGATTGCTGTCCCCGATCAGTGCCAGCACCTCGCCCGCCAGCGGATCCGTCACCACTGCGGCCGCCTGCAGCGGATCCCGGATCCCGCGCGCCTGCAGCAGTTCCGCGATACCCTCGGTCAGCTGCTTTTCCAGGGTCAGCTGGATGCCCGGGTCCAGCGTGGTGAAGATGCGCAGCCCCTCGCTGCGCAGATCCTCGTCGTGATACTCGGCGCGCAACTGTCGCCGCACCAGGTCCAGGAACGCCGGAAACTGGCCTTCCCCGCGCGGCACGCGGGGCGTGACACCCAGCGGCTGCGCGATGGCCGTCTCGATTTCGTCCGGCGTAGCCAGCCCCTCGCGCAACATCCGCTCCAGCACCCCATTGCGTCGCGCGAGCGCGCGCTCGGGGAATCGGCGCGGGTCGTAGTAGCTCGCGCCTCGCGCGAGACCGACCAGCAGCGCCAGCTGGTCCAGTTCCAGTTCGTGCAACCGGCGCTGGAAATAGAACTCCGCCGCGAGCCCGAAGCCATGGATCGCGCGATCCCCGGACTGCCCGAGGAAGACCTCGTTCAGATAGGCCTCGAGGATCTCCTCCTTGGAATAGCGGTACTCGAGCAGCACGGCCATCACCGCCTCGTTGATCTTCCGCCTCAGGCTCTGCTCGTGCGTGAGGTAGAAGTTCTTCACCAGCTGCTGGGTCAGGGTGCTGCCGCCCTGCACCGTGCGACCGGCGCGGAGGTTCGCCCAGGCCGCGCGCAGGATGCCCATCGGATCGACCCCGCGGTGAGCCAGGAAGCGGCGGTCCTCGGTAGCCAGCAGAGCCCCCACGAGGCCCGGGGGCACTTCCTTCAGGTTCACCAGCACCCGGTCCTCGCCATGCGTGGGATAGATGCTGCCGATCAGCATGGGCTCGACGCGCATCAGATCGACGCTGCCCCGCGGGTCGCGCAGGTCGGTGATCACGCCGTGGCTGAAGCGGATCTGCACCGAGCGCGCCGGCTCGGGTCCGTCGCTGAACACGAAGGGGCGGGTATGCAGCGACGCCTCGTTGCCCCGAATCCGGAACTGCCCCGGGCGGGCATCGCCTTCGTGGTAGTTCAACGCCTCGAGTTCCAGGCGCAGCAGTTCGGGCGTCAGCGACCGGCCCACGTACAGTTCCAGCGGACGGGCGAACACCCGCGCGGGCAGCGCCCAGCGCTTGCCCTCGAAACGCTCCCGGATCTCGCGGTCCATCTGCTGCACGTGCAGCACCCCGACCCCCACGGCCACCAGCAGCAGACCGATGGCGAACCACGCCCCTGCAGCCAGTGCGCGGCCGATCCGCGACCGGGGACGGGAAGGTTTTCGACGTCGGGGCATGTTCCTGTTCGATTTCGGTGAAAGCGCAATGTTACCCTGACCCGAGCACAGCTTTCAGAGGTCCGTGTGCCCACGTCCCGCAGCCCAACCGGCCGGTTGCCATGAATTCACTCGAACGCCAGCAGCAACTGCTCAGGAACCTTGCGGATCCGGCCCGATTTCCGCACCCGGCCACCACGGTGGAACGCGTCGAGACGCATATTTCCACCGTGTTGCTGGTGGGCGAGCACGCCTACAAGATCAAGAAGCCTCTGAATCTGGGCTTTCTCGACTTCTCCACGCTGGAGTCGCGCCAGCGCTTCTGCGCGGCGGAACTGGAAATCAACCGCGCGCTGGCGCCCGGGATCTACCTCGACGTCGCGACCATCCGGGGCACGGTGGATTCCCCGCGCCTGGACGGCGACGGGCCGGTGCTCGAGTACGCCGTCCACATGCGCCGCTTCGACCGCGACCAGCAACTCGACCGGCTGCTCGAGGCCGGACAACTGCCGGCGGCCGCGATGGATGAACTCGGCTCGATGGTCGCCGGCTTCCACGAGGCTGCGGACCAGGCATCGGCGGACTCCGGGCATGGCACCCCGGAGGAGGTCCTGGCGCCGATGCTCGCCAACTTCGAGGCACTCGAGCCCGTGGCCGACGCCGTATCGGGGCGGCGCGACCGCTTGCAGGAGCTCGAATCCTGGACACGGGAGACATCCGCGCAGCTCGAACCACTGGTCCGTGCCCGACTGAACGAAGGCTACGTGCGCGCCTGCCATGGCGACATGCACCTCGGCAACATGGTCTATGTCACCGACGCAAGGGGCCAGCGGCAACTCGCGATCTTCGACGGCATCGAGTTCAACCCCTCGCTGCGCTGGATCGACGTCGCCTCGGAAATCGCTTTCCTGACCATGGATCTGCACGCCCGCGGCGCGCCAGGTCACGCCTACCGTGTGCTGAACGCCTACCTCGAGCGGCGCGCGGACTTCAACGCGCTGTCGCTGCTGCCGTTTTACCAGGTCTACCGGGCACTGGTCCGGGCCAAGGTCAATGCGATCCACGCGGCCGAGGACGCGCTTGCCGCAGACCAGCGCCGAGAGTGCGACGCGGAGGTCGAGCGTTACCTGGCACTCGCAAGCCGCCTGCGTCGGCCGGGGCGCGCGGGCCTGATCCTGATGCACGGGATCTCCGGCAGCGGCAAGACCTTTGTCAGCACCGCGATCCTGGAGCGTCTGGGTGCGATCCGGCTGCGCAGCGACGTGGAACGCAAGCGCATGATCGGGCTGATGCCTGACGCCCGACCAACGCCGGAGCAAAAGGCGGCGTTGTACGCGCCCGACGGCATCGCCGCGGTCTACCGGCACCTGCTGGAACTCGCGGGTCGGCTGCTCGCGGAAGGTCATCGGGTGATCGTCGACGCGACTTTCCTGAAGCGGGAACAGCGCCGTCCGTTCCAGCAGCTCGCCCGCGAGCATGACGCGGGTTTCGCGATCGTCCACTGCACCGCGGACGCCGATACGCTGCGCGAGCGGCTCGTCGCACGCAGCCAGTTCTCGGGCGACGCATCGGACGCGGACACTTCGGTGATGGAGCGCCAGCGCGCGCAGGTCGAACCGCCGGGCGACGACGAACCGTCGGTGCAGACCGGGCCGGGGAACCCCTTGCGCTGGGAGACACTCGAACGAATGGTGGCGCGGAAACCGGATCCGCAGACAAACCCCGGGTGACAAGCGTCGCGGGGGGATCTAAGCTCAGCGCTGATCGCGTGGCGTGCCCGGCACGGGCAGAGTAACGGCAAGCCTGCGGCCGCTGCGCCGCGACCAAGGCCTCGCGCCCGGGCCAGGCAACGGGTGTCCAGTACCGTCGGAGAGTGGTTCGATGTCCCCACGCCTTGCAGCGTTCGCCGCCCTGGTGCTCCTGCTTCCCGGCATCGCCAGCGCCGATGCGCTGCTGCGCTTCGTGGACAGCGACGGCCAGCACTCGGAGATCCTGGTCAAGGGTCCCTACGCGCGCATGGACATTGCCAATGGCGGCGGCAGCGCCGGGTTCATGCTATTCAACGCCAACGACCGCTCGCTCTACATTGTCGACCAGACCAGCCGCACGTACATGGCGTTCGACGAGCGCGTGATCGACGCGCAGGTGCAGGCGATGGAACAGATGATTGCGGAGATGCGCGCGCAGATCCAGCAGTTGCCGCAGGAGGCGCGGGCGGAACTCGAGGCGCAGCTCGGCCTCAGCGTCGGCGGTGGCCCGGTTGACGTTCAGACCCGCAGGACCGGTCGCACGCAGCGGATCGGCGGGTTGCGCTGCGAGGAGGAGGAGATTCTGGTCGATGGTCGGGTGCAGAGCATTGCTTGCGTCACTGGCTCGGACGACCTCGGGTTGTCGCGCCCGGACTTCCAGACGGTGAATTCACTGATGGAGCGGTTGTTCGACCTCTCGCGTCGGGCGCTGGATGCCGGTGGACCCATGGCCAGGGCGATGAGTTCGAACGTGTTGCCCAGGCTGGACGGCGTGCCGCTCGAGGTACGCCACGTGCGCGATGACGTGGTCACCCGCCTTGCCGGCGTATCCACCGATCCGCTGAGCCCGGAATTCTTCCGGATTCCCCAGAACTTCCAGGAACGGGAACCTTTCTGAGCCCTGATCTCAACCCTGCGCAAGGCAGCGGGTTTTCCACCCCGCCAGGAGCACGCCCGCACATTCGACCGCACCCACAATCCGAAAAGCCAAGGAAAACCGTTATGCTCCGGTTGTTGCAGTCAGCCATTCTCGCCAGCCTCGCCACGCTACTCGCGCTGGCCCCCATCCAGGCCCAGGAACTCGTGCTCGATACCGACGATCGCAGGATCTACGCGATCGAGGGCGAATTCGAGTTCTACCGGGAGATGCTCGAGTCCGCGATCACTGACGAAGGTATGGTGATCAACGCGGTCGGGCGCATCGCCGAGATGCTGGACCGCACCGGCACCGACCTCGGACTCGGTGAGCGCGTGTACCTGAACGGCGAGTCGCTCGAGTTCTGCAGCGCGCTGTTGTCGCGCCGGATGATGGAAGCCGACCCGCACAGCATCGTATTCTGCCCCTACGTGATCGCGATCTACGAACGGGCGGACGAGCCTGGCACGATCTACCTGGGGTACCAGCGCGTTCCGATCGTCGGGGACGAAGCCACCCGGAAGGCGCTGCAGGACGTCGAGGATCTACTCGACCGCGTGGTCAACAACGCGATGGCCTTCTGAGCGCCCACGGCGCCGGCGGATGCCGGCGGCGCTTCAGCCCGACCGCCGCGCATGCGCCGGCCGGAACGCCTGAACGCGCGTCGGCTCGGTCTCCAGGTAGGGACCGCCGATCAGATCCACGCAGTACGGAATGGCCGGGAACACCGCGTCCAGGCATTCCGCGATCGCGGAGGGCTTGCCCGGAAGATTCACGATCAGCGCACCGCCCCGGATGCCGGCGGTCTGACGCGACAGAATCGCGGTCGGCACGTGCCGGAGCGACACCGCCCGCATCTGCTCGCCAAACCCCGGCAACAGCTTTTCGCAAACCGCCTCGGTGGCTTCCGGCGTCACGTCCCGCGGCGCCGGTCCGGTGCCCCCGGTCGTCACGATCAGGCAGCAACCCTCCATGTCGGCCAGCGCGGCCAGCGTGGCTTCGACTTCGTGGAGTTCGTCGGGAATCACGCGTGGCACGGCCTCCCAGGGGGTGGTCAGCGCCGACTCCAGCCAGGCCTGGATCGCAGGCCCACCCTGGTCCTCGTATTCGCCCCGGCTGGCGCGGTCGGACACGGTCACGATCCCTATGCGTGCGGCCATGCTCATGATCATTGCCTCTTCGCGGCGGCCGGTGTCAGCCGAGCGCCTCATGGAGTTCCAGGTATTCCCGCGTCACCTTGTGCCGGGGGTCCAGGTGAATCATGGGCGTCGACTGCCCGTGTGATTCCCGAATCTTCACCGACGCCGACAGGTACGGCCTCAGCACCGGCAATCCCTCCTGATCCAGCTCTCCCACGATCCTGCGCGGCAGGGATGCGCGGGACTGGAACTGATTGACGACGACCCCTTCCACCGAGAGTCCGCGATTGTGATCGAGCCGGATCTCCTGCACGTTCTCCATCAGCGTATACAGTGCCCGGCGCGAAAAGTCGTCGCAATCGAACGGAATCAGGCAGCGATCTGCGGCGATCAGCGCCGAACGCGTGAAAAACGCGAGTGCCGGCGGGGTGTCGATCCAGATCCGGTCGTACTGCGCGCCGAGTTGCTCGAGGGCTTCGCGCAACTTGTAGATCTTGTACCGCGATTCCAGCTTCCCCTGCAGGTCTTCGAGATCGGGGTGCGACGGCATCACGTCCAGGTTCGGAAACGGACTGGCGATCACGAAATCGCTGCTATCGCGCGGATTCAGCTTGAAATTCAGCACCTGATCGAAGAAGCCGGCCAGGGTGGGACCTGGCGAAGCCGCCCCCTCACCCAGCAGATACTGGGTCGAATTCCCCTGCGGATCCAGATCCACCACCAGCGTCCGCATGCCGGTATGGGCACTGATCGCCGCAAGATTGCAGGTGATCGTCGATTTTCCAACCCCGCCTTTCTGATTGAACACCACCCTGCGCATGGCTGTTCCCCGGTGCCGCCAACCTCGAATTGTGCCAAAAACCAGCCCATGCTGCCCGCCTCAAAACCATTCGCGAAGGCCGTGGATCCGACCCTGCGCGTCTCGGCTTGCTAGGATCCGGCCACGGCCAAGCCTCACGGGAACCGCAGAGCGATGATGACACTGGACGACGTGGTCGACACCTTCGAACTGCTCGGTGACTGGGACCAGCGTTACCAGTACCTGGTGGAACTGGGTCAGAAGCTGCCGCCACTTCCGGAAGAAGCCCGCGTCGAGGACAATCGTGTGAAGGGCTGCATGAGCCAGGTGTGGGTCAGCGCCTACCGAGACCCGGAGGCGCACGATCGGGTTCGCTATCACGGCGATTGCGACACCACCATCATCAAGGGCGTGCTGACGCTCCTGATCCAATTGGTCGACCGCAGGCGGATCGAGGAAGTCGAGGACCTCGACGTGGATGAGTTCTTCGAGCGCCTGAAACTGGACGACCACCTCTCGCCAAACCGGCACGTGGGCGTTTTCGCGATCGTCGAGTTGATGAAAAAGCAGGCGCGGGACCTGGCGCAGACCGCCTGACAGCGGGCGCAGGCAAACCGGGCTACGCTACTGGTGAACCCACCCGCGGCGGCCCCGACCATGCCCGACCAGCAAGCGACCCTGACGATTCAGCTCTCGCAGCCGGACTGGCTTGGCGACTGGATGCGGCGACCGGACCCGCCCGACGACGACCGCGCCCGCCTTGCGGAAGTGCTCGCGCTCGCCGGCGAACACGTGGAATACGACGGCGGCGGGCCCTTCGCGGCGGCCGTCTACCGCCTCGATACCGGTGAACGCGTCAGTGCAGCCGTGAACACCACCATCGCGAGCCACTGCGCGGCCGCACACGCCGAACTCCAGGCGCTATCGCTCGCGCAGCAGCACATCGGCTCCCATACGCTGGAAGCGACGCCCTGCGTGCTGGTCAGTTCCAGCGCACCCTGCACCATGTGCCTCGGCGCGATCGCCTGGAGCGGCGTGCAGCGCCTGGTGTTTTCCACCCCGCGCCAGGACGTGGAGGCGATCGGCTTCGACGAAGGCCCGGCGACGCCGCGCTGGCGCCACGAACTTCTCCTGCGGGGGGTCGAGGTGCGCGGCCCGCTGCTGCGCCGGCAGGGACAGACGATCCTCCGCCGCTATC